>NZ_JACJSA010000018.1 GCF_014697545.1 Oscillatoria sp. FACHB-1407
ATCGAGGAGTTCAGGTCGAAAAGTCATAGTACGAGTGTCTCGGGTCTAGTAGTTCATTAGATCTCATTTCTGACCTTTGACACAATCTAATTTACAATCCCGATTGGGAATCTCATGCCAAAATCGATGGGCTATTTCCCCCGCAGGTGATAATTGCATCTTGCCGATCGCCACATGACCAAAAAAACAATAGCGATCGCGTGTACAAATCGTGACAAAGTAATACCCATTTGAGGAATAGTCCCAACTCGGACAACGAATTGATTCGTTGCGATATTTGTTTTTGTAGAGGGTCATGGTAGAGGCATTTCAGATCACCTGATATCCTCAGCATTCCCAAAAATGGAGGAATTATTCTCCCGACACAGAGGTGATCAATCCTATCTCCTACCCATTCACCCATATAATCTCTGGCATAGAATAATCCTCAGTGCAGATACGATTAATCGCCTTTTCCTTTTCCCCCAGTACAGACGCGATTAATCGCGTCTCTCCGAATCCCAATCAGGAATCGCTCACGCTAACAGTTCATTGTCACACTACTTACCCAGTAAGATCAGGTTTACTCGTTTGGAGGCAAGTAGCCCTCGCAGAGATATCGCTGATCTGGACGAGTGATCAAATACTGCTGTATCCAATTACAGCCCATTGTCATAAGGCGATCGAAGTCCCAGACCCAGAGTTTGATGGTGCCGTCATCACCAGCAGAGGCGATCGTCTTGCCATCAGGACTGAAACTGAGGCTAGTAACCCATCCTTGATCTCCTTCATGGGTATATAGTAGTTCGCCTTTGTCTACATCCCACACCTTGATGGTGCCAAAACCTCCTGAGGCAATCATTTCGCCATCTGAACTGAAGCTAACATTAGTATCTACAATTCCATCTATTTCGAGGGTGTGCAATAACTTGCCCGTTACTCCATTCCATAATTTGATGGTGCTGTCCTCACTACCCGAGGCGATTGTTTTGCCATTGGAACTGAAGCTGACAGTACGAACCGAACCTTGATGTCCTTCGAGAGTATGTAATAATTCACCTGTGACTACATCCCACACCTTAACAACGCCATCAGAACCGCCTGATACAATCGTTTTGCCATCTGGACTAAAGTTGATGCTATTAGTTACACCTAGATAAATATCGTTAAAGGTGTATAACAGTTCGCCGGTCGTAGCATTCCACAGCTTAATGGTATTGTTATAGTCGGCAGAGGCAATCGTTTTACCATCTGGGCTGAACTTGATACTGCTAATTCCGTTTTCATGTCCTTTGAGAGAATGCAATAAAGTACCTGTCTCTACATTCCATAGGTCAATGGAGTTGTCGAAACTATCTGAAGCAAGTGTCCTGCCATCTGGACTGAAATCCATGGTAGTAACTCGATTTTGATCACTTCCAAGAGAACGTAGTCCAAAAGAGCGTAATAGAGTACCTGTTTCTACATCCCATATATGAATGGTGTTGTCACCATTACTTGAGTCTTTTGTTTCTTGATCTGAACTTAAATCAATGTTGATGACCGCATTTTGATGACTTTCAGGGTTATTTCTATACACACCTGTTTCGTTACCGCTTCCAGAGGCGATCGTTTTACCATCTAGACTAAATACGATGCTACTAACCTGTTCTTGATGACTAAGCGTATGTAAAAGTTTACCCGTTGCAACATCCCATAACTTAATGGTTGTGCCATTGCTATATGAAGCAAGTGTTTTACTATTTGGATTGAAATGGATGCTTGGGGGAAAACTTCCATCTTCTTCAAGGATATTAAACGGCTTGCCCGTTGCCAAATCCCATAACTTGATAGTTCCGTAAATACTACCAGAGGCAAGCGTTTTACCGTCTGAACTGAAAATGATACCAGACACACTTTGATTACTCTGGAATGTATGTAATAACTTGCCTGTTGCTGTTTCCCACACCTTAATAGTATTGTCACTCCCAAGAGAGACGAGTATGTTACCATCTGGACTGAAATGAATACTATTAACAGAACTTTGCTGTATTAGAGTGCCTAGTAGCTTGCCTGTTGCTGCTTCCCACACCTTAATAGTATTGTCACCCCCATCAGCAGCAATCGTTCTACCATTTGGACTAAAACTAATGCTGTTAAGCGTGTCCTGAATACCTTCAAGGGTGCGTAATGGCTCGCCTGTCATGACATCCCATACCTTGATAGTATTATCATTACCAAGAGAGGCTATAGTACTACCATCTGGGCTAAAACTAACTACTTGACTTTGATTTCCTTTAAGAGCAGGTAATGGCTTACCTGTTGCTACCTCCCACATCTCAATAGTAGTGTCGTTATTACAGGTAATAACCCGACCATCCGGGCTGAAATTGACGCTAATAACTACATTCTGATTACTTTCAAAGGTGCGTAATTGTTGACCTGTTGCCACATCCCATAACTTGATGGTTCCGTCACCAATACCAACAGAGGCAATTGTTCTACCATCTGGGCTAAAATTAGTGCCACTAATTCCATATGAATGACCTTTGAAGGTGTGCAGTACGTCACCTGTTGCTACATCTTTCAATTGGATAGTATCTTCAATATGGAGAGCGATTGTTTTGCTATCAGGGCTGAGATTGATGCCCATACTTAAATTTTCTTCTTCCCCAAAAGTCTGTAGCAGTTCGCCTGTTTGTGCATTCCACATTTTGAAAGTACTCAAACCTACAGCGGTAACTATTCTATTGTCCGGGCTGAATTTGATGTCAGTAAGAGAATCCCGACTTCCAGGAATATTATTGAGGGTATTTCTCTCACCAATCCCATTCATTGACTGCTGTAATGCCACTACAATGCGTGGTTGCAAATCACTCCATTCAGAGCTACCTAGCCTAAATCGATCCTGAAGTGCTTGTCCTGACTCAAGGGCGATCAGCAATGCCTGAAACGGTTGCCCTGATAAAAACTGTTCGCTGGAAGCTGCGGTTTGTAATCTGACCTCGGCGACTCTAATTTTGGTTGTTGCTTGAAGTGCTGTGAAGCCAGCTACTCCCGCGACCAATAAGCCAATTCCTCCGGTAATAGCCCCCACCGTAACCAATCGTTTCCCTTTTGCCGCAGCAGTTCTCAGAATTTGGTTAGCTTGCTGATTGGCATCCTCAACGGTTCGGCTACTGACGATGTAGGTCTGCTGTAGCTCAGTGGGTTTGGGTTCTTTGCCTGCGCTTTGGGTCAGCCATTGTTCTGCATCGGCTAACTCATCCCCTCGCAACAGCAAGCTTTCCTTGCGCCCCTTGGTGTCCCACTCGATCGCCCTCATCAGTAAGCGTGTATGAGCATGAAGATGCTCTGTATCGGTATCGAGAAGGCGGAGCAGGTCAGTGAAATTAGCCGAAAAGTCGCTTTCTCGCTGGTTAAAGTCAAGCCATTGCACCTTTGCCAGTTCAGGATGCAGAACCGATGGGTCGATCGCTTGATGCAGGATCGTGACCACTCGTTTGTTGAGTTTTGTGGCATACTCCACCTCATCGGCACAGTAGGGCGAGGTCACAGAACGGGGCGACAACACAAACAAAAACGTATCTGAACTTTCAATGCCTTTGTAAATCTCTTGCTGAAAGTCTGCCGTCCCTGCGGCAATGCTCTCCTGGTCAAACCAGGTGCGTTTACCATGCACTTGCAACGCATCGTTGAGTCTACGGGCAAAGCCAGAGTCAGCCCGTGAGTAGGAAATAAACACATCTAGCGAGAGTCCGGGCGGTTGACGCAAGCTCTCGGTAATGAAGGTTTCCTGCAACGGCAGTGGCGGATAGGCTGGGTTCTGCTTGGCGACTTTGAGCCACGCTTCGGCTTGACGCAGGTTATAGCCCCGCAGCAACAGGGTGGGGTTCTGTTGCTGGCGTTCCCACTTCAAGGCTTTGGTCAACAACAACTTGTAGGTTTCGTGATAAGCAGCATCTTGCCGCAAAATCCGCAAAAGCTGACTCTCATCCTGTTGGTAGTCAATTTCTTGGATGTTGTCGCTCAGATCGATGTATTGCAACTCTCGCATCTGAGCAGGTATCTCATGGGGTGCGATCGCCTCAACTCGCACCGGAATAATGCGTTTGTGCAACGACAGGGCATAGTCCAGTTCATGCTGACAGTAGGGCGACTTCACGGCAGCGTTGGAGAGCAAATACACCACATTGTCGGCTTCCTCAATGCCCCGGTTAATCACCTGTTGAAAGTCTGCTCCAGCATGAATGTCAGTGATATTTGTCCAGACGGTAAAGCCTTCTCGCCGCAAGCTATTGCGAATCTGCTCCGCGATCGCCCGCTCCTCTTCCGCATAGGCAAGAAACACATCGGTTAGCAAGTTATCAGCATTCTTACGACTCTCAGTAATGAACTCGCAATGCAGGTCAGTGGGCAGGCAAGGCGGTTGTGAATCCTTAAAGCGCACTTTCAGCCACTCTTCTGCCTGGAGTCGTTCTTCGCCAATTAGCAGGTAGGGCGATCGCTTCTGATTCCGTTCCCATCCCAGTGCTTTTGCTAAAAGTAGCGTGTGTTGATGCACATAATCTTTGTGGCGATCACAAAGATTCAGCAATCTGGCAAGTGCAGCTTCAAAATCGTCCTGCTCCTCGCGCATATAGATCCAGTTAATCTTGCGGAGGACGGGATGCATATTCTGGTAGTGATCATGCAATCCTTTGGCTTGATAATCCGCCCATTCCTCTGCTGTGCTGTTGGGGTGTCGCTGCTGCCAGATCTCCTGCGTTATCTGCTCTACATGCAGAATCGGAATGATGCGCTTATTCCATTTGAGTGCAAGCTCGATTTCTAAATGACAATAGGGAGAGTTAACTGAATAGGGAGAAATGATGAACAGGAAGTTATCAGTTCGCTCAATGCCATCTTCAATTTGTTTTTGAAAATCGACAGCGACAGGAATATCTTCAAAATCAAACCAGGCGGTTAAACCATACTCGGTTAGACGTCGATGCAATCGAGCAGCAAAGGCTTTACTGTCAGTTCGTCCATATGAGATAAACACGTCGTAAAACCGTTGCATATTGTTACCCTACTCAGTGAAGAAATGCTTTGACCGTAGGATAGCTCTCTTCTGTAGCTGAGGCAGAGTTTTTAAGGATCTTCACATTAAAACGAACTCAACTCCAGGGCTAGTTTTTCGGAGTCTTTGAAGATTCCAAAGATCTGAATTTGCGATCGGGAGTATGTTAGCTTTTCACCCTCACCCTAAATTCCTCTTCCAAAGCAGGCTACTGTGTACACAGATCTCTGCTTCCTTCCAGATTCGGTGCAGGGTTGTTTCGAGCGTTTGAAAACCAGGCATTGGGGGAGTCTCCCCCAAACCCCCTAGCAGAAGGTGTTTCGGTTTACCCAAAGGCGCGCTTCGCATCGGTTCCAAGTACGGGTGTTTCTGATTGGGTCAAGACCCTTTTCGATCCCCCTTCTCCCAGAATGAGAGAAGGACTAGGAGATGAGGGCAATTTAAGCATTAGCAAAAGGGACATACTTCCTGTGCGATCGCCTATCAGTCAACTTCATAACAAGAACTAATTTGCATCACTTGTTTCACTAAATCACGCCATAGCAAGAACAAATAAACAGCGATCGCACATACAAATTTCATCTTTTAAGACTGTTTCTCTCAACTTTGTTATACTTTAATGATTGTGTTAAAAACATTCTTTATATTTCAAAATTTAGTCAATCAGATTAACTCTAGAACACGGCTACAAACAAGCAATTAAGTTATTGCTATATCCAATTAGTCGTTATCTTAAACTAAACAACTTAACAGAGCGATCGCAGCCTCATTCTTAAGGGAGATATAGCATATCAACATTGTGACCTATACTCCGTACGAGTAAGAGAAATCTTTTATACACAACTAGAGGGTAGCTAGTTTGTGCTAGCGTTATCGCTCGTGGTTTAGGTGGGTTCAAAATGCCTGTCTAGTTGTCATTAATACAAAAGGAAATCTCTTAGCTGTTGATGAGTTGGTTATTTG
This sequence comes from Oscillatoria sp. FACHB-1407, assembly GCF_014697545.1. Classification (GTDB taxonomy): domain Bacteria; phylum Cyanobacteriota; class Cyanobacteriia; order Elainellales; family Elainellaceae; genus FACHB-1407. The sequence goes on from NZ_JACJSA010000018.1 coordinate 5,984, forward strand.
ATGCCTGTCTGCGTCCCGGATTCAACTTAGCCTTAGGGAGATTTATGAAAGCACTATTGCTCTACCCCAAGTTTCCCCAATCCTTCTGGTCATACGATCGCTTCATGGAGATTGCCGGACTCAAAGCAACAATTCCACCATTAGGAATCATTACTGTTGCGGCACTTCTACCACAGGATTGGGAGATTCGCTTTCGCGATCGCAATGTCGGTTGTGAAACGGAAGCCGATTGGGAGTGGTGCGACCTGGTGATACTCTCAGCCATGTATGTACAAAAGCCTGACTTTCTAGCGTTGATTCAAAAAGCAGTCCGTTTGGGTAAAACCGTTGCCGTGGGTGGACCCTATCCAACCTCGATTCCTCAAGATGCGCTCAATGCTGGAGCCAATTTCTTGATCTTGGATGAGGGAGAGATGACCATTCCTCAGTTTCTTGAGGCTCTGAGCCAGGGTGAAACGCAGGGTGTGTTTCGCTCTCTAGAAAAACCAGACGTGACCCAAAGCCCCATGCCCCGCTTTGACTTGCTCAAGCGGGATGCCTATTTCATGATGGCGATGCAGTTCTCACGGGGTTGTCCGTTTAACTGTGAATTTTGCGACATCATTTCGCTCTATGGGCGTAAGCCACGCACCAAAGAGCCGAGCCAAGCCCTGGCAGAATTGCAATATCTCTACGATTTAGGCTGGCGTGGTTCACTGTTTATCGTAGATGACAATTTCATCGGTAATCAGCGGAACGTCAAACGCTTTTTGCGAGAATTGATTCCCTGGATGAAGCAACGAAACTATCCGTTTACGTTTTTTACAGAAGCCTCAGTTAATTTGGCAGAAGATGAGGAACTGTTGCAACTCATGGGTGAAGCAGGGTTTTCTTCGGTTTTCCTGGGCATTGAAACCCCTGATCAAGATAGTTTGCAAGTCACTCGTAAATTGCAAAATACTCGCAATCCTCTGGTAGAAGCGTGTCACAAGATTAACGATGCAGGGTTGTTAATCCATGCGGGATTCATCATTGGGTTTGATGGAGAACGGTCAGGGGCAGGCGATCGCATCCAAACGTTTGTAGAACAAACCAACATTCCGCAACCCATGCTGGGGATTCTTCAGGCTCCACCCAACACCGCTCTGTGGGAGCGACTGAAACAAGAAGAACGCTTGATGGATGAATATAACCATCCAACGGGTGATCAAAACACGCTGATGAATTTCATCCCCACTCGCCCAATTGAAGAGATTGCCAGAGAATATGTGCAGGGAATGTGGACTTTGTATGAACCGCAACGCTATCTCAAACGTTGCTTACAGCAATGTCTGAATATTCGTAGTGTGAGAAGCGATCGGCAGACAATGCAGTTTCCGCTCGATAAGGGGTTACGATTGGTTGCTCAACTTATCTGGCATCAAGGCATTCGCCGCCCTGAAATTAGAGGGCAATTTTGGCGTCAACTCTGGATTATCTTGTCTCAAAAACCTCAGCTACTCAATATATATCTGGGGTTGTGTGCCGCTGGAGAGCATTTTTGGGAATATCGCGTTTTAGCCAGAGAACGGATCACACAGCAACTTGGCTATGATCCGCTTGAAACACCCGTAGAGTTGGCTCCTGAACGAGAATCAGTGCTCTCTCGCTCGTAATCTAGCGTGAATTCGGAATAAGGTTTTGGCGGTCAAAAGGCAGCTATCGGAGCAAAACTGACCTGCGTTGGTTCATCAAAATCCGCATCTTGTAGAGTCCGCATCGGTGGGCTTGGCTCTCATAGCCGTGAACTCATTTGCCCGGTTCTTAAACCGAATATAGCAACTGTCAAGACAGTTAATACAAGGGATGTGAGAGCTACCCCTGGCTTGGGGGCGCAGCCCCGCACCCCCTCTGCCTTAAATGAAGTGGCGATAGCTATATTACTTTGTCTTATCAATCTATTCAGGATCTCATGAATCCCTACAATCCTTGTATCAAAAGGGATTGACAGATTTTTGCAAATATGGGGATCAAATTGCAGGACGAGCAAGATTCATCAATCTCTGACTTTTTTCTATGTTTGCAATTCTTATCTTTTGAGAGGATTTTCCCCACAGATTCCACACAGTTTCCACAAAATCGTTTGAGTTTTCCACAGCCATACCCAGGTTATCCACAGGGGTAAACGAAGCAATCAGGGGTTAAGAGATTAACTGGGGATTATGAGAAAAGGGGGGGAATTCTGAGAAAACCATTTTTTAGGTTAAGCAATGTAACAAACATGAGGTGCAAACCCTGATTCTCTCGTAAATCTGTTTTTTGTCTAAAGCGACACATCCCATTTAGCAGCATTGACAACCCTACCCCCTCTTAACGCACAATGATGCGACCAACCTATGAAAGCGATCTGATTCGAGGCGTTCCGCTTGCCTCAGTGACTCATCCAAGGTGAGTCTGAGGATTTAAGTTAGTGCTATCTCAGTCAGAGGGTCGCTCAGCTTTGCTGTCAATCAGCATCCAACTTAAATGACACTCAATTCTTCTCAGGCGATCGCGAGATCCACCGGATTTCCCAATCAAGCGTGAGAAGCAGAGTGGTGTCGGCTTTTTTCAGTCTATTCGATTTCTTATTTGGTATCAGAGGTTCTATGCACGCAACTGTTAGCATCCTGGCGGAAATTCCTGAAGAACTGCACGAATCGTTACAAGGTTATTTGACCAGCCATCCCGACTGGGATCAAGACCGCGTCTTTTGTGCAGCATTGTCACTTTTCTTGTTGCAAAATGGCAGCAGCGATACGCCAGATGCATCTCGCAGCTACCGCCGCGCCGCACGGGTCTATTTGGATACGTTATTCAAACACGCTGTTTGATCCAAAACTTAATACTCAAACCGTAGAATGACTGCTTTGGTAAGATTGGGTTTGGACTGTAGAGGGTTAAAGCGATGAGCTATTTGTGGTTCAAAGCATTTCACATTATTGGGGTCGTTGTCTGGTTTGCAGGCTTGTTCTATTTGGTGCGTCTATTTGTGTATCACGTTGAGGCAAATGAACAGCCAGAGCCTGCTCGGACGATATTGCAACAGCAATATCAACTGATGGAGAAGCGACTCTATAACCTGATCACCACTCCTGGAATGGTGTTAACGGTGGTGATGGCGATCGCCCTCATCGTTGTGTCTCCTGACTTACTCAAACAGTGGTGGCTTCATGCCAAGCTTGCATTTGTGCTGGCGACTGTGGGATATCACCATTACTGCGGTCGTTTGATGAAGCAAATGGCAGCAGGCAAGTTTACCTGGAATGGTCAACAACTGCGTGGACTCAATGAGGTTCCAACGGTTTTCCTCGTCATTATTGTTTTGTTAGCGGTCTTTAAGAATAGTTTGCCAACCGACATTACAGCTTGGGGCATATTGGCACTGATTGTGGCAATGGCAGCGATTATTCAGCTTTATGCTCGGAAACGTCGCCTGGACAAAGAGCGTGAAGCTGCTGCGTTGACATCGAACGTCAATGAGCCAGAGATCAGTGGGTCTGCATCATAGCTCGTGTATTCGTGATTTCCTTGGTTTGAATGTAGATAATGCCTGATGGCTAAGAGTACGGTGCGATACCGTACTCTTTTGTTTTAATTCAGATAGGATTGGCGCACTTGAAGCCTGCAACTTTCATCTTCCCTTGCCTACCTTGAACGGGGGAAAATTCCAGAAGTTCCCTTTTTCTGGGGTTTGGGAGATCTAACCGCATCAGTCCTGCCGAATGTGTTCTAGCACACTTGACATCACTCAAGATTTTCAACCTATAATTTGTCTAGACATCTAGACATCTTAAGGATTGGTTAACAGCCTATGCAAGACCAACCTCTCTTCTACCCCCATCAACACCCAACTCAGCCAAGTCAGATCAGGCAACGTCAAAGCTGGATGTCTACACTGGCGAAAGCTTCCCTCGACCATTTAGAACGTCAGGTCAAGCAGTTAGGGGAGTTGCCAACCTATGAACTGCTAAGGGTTCCAGAGATTGGGTTAGCGATGGTGCAGGGACGCGCCGGAGGAACGGGGCAACCCTTTTATCTGGGGGAGATGACCCTGACTCGCTGTGTAGTGCGCTTGCAACTTCAGGCGGATGAAGAGGCGATTACCCCAGAGGGAGAACTGCTTTGCATCGCTGGATTTGGCTATGTGGCGGGGCGATCGCACCGCCATGCAGAACTGGCAGCCGTCTGTGACGCATTGCTACAACACCCCATCTGGCACGATGCTGTGCGATCGACCGTGATTGAGCCACTGCAACAGGAGGCACAACGCCGTCACGAGCACCAACAACGCCAGGTTGAAGCCACACGAGTTAACTTTTTTACCATGCTGCGGGGGGAATCATGATCACCACACTGCCCGGTTTCAAAGATACCGTTCATGATGCCCAACATACCTTTAGAACGGTGTTGGATGCCTTAGCCCGCCCCGGACGAGTCGATACACTGACTGCCGTACTGTCACCGCCTCAGGGATTAATGCCCGCCTGTGCCGCAACCTGCTTGACCCTTCTGGATTTGGAAACGCGAGTGTGGCTCCAACCTGGATGGGATGCAGCAGTTGCCAATTGGCTGGTGTTTCACACGGGATGCCGTCTGGTTTCTCATCCACAACAGGCAACCTTCGCGTTGATCTGGAATCCCGACTCCATGCCCGATCTGGTCGCCTTTCATCAAGGCACAGCGGAATATCCAGAACTCTCCACAACACTCTTTCTGCAACTGGAACACCTGCATGGGGGTGTCACCGTTGACCTGACTGGACCTGGCATTCTCGAATCCCGATCCATTTCACCTCTCCTTCCTTCTGGCTTTTGGGAGCAATGGCGCACCAACCATGCTGCCTATCCGTTAGGGGTGGATGTGTTGCTGTTTAGCCAAGACTCTGTGATGGGTTTACCCAGAACGGTGAAGGTTAGTAGTCAGTAGTCGGTGGTCAATGGTTAATAGTCAATGGCCAATCGTCAATGGTCAATGGTTAATAGTCAGTAGTCAACGGTCAATCGTTAATAGTCAGTGGTCAATGGTTAATAGTCAATAGTCAGTAGTCAGTAGTCAGTAGTCAGTAGTCAGTAGTCAGTAGTCAGTAGTCAGTAGTCAGTAGTCAAGGTCAATTGTGAATGGTTTGGGGGCTTTAAGTTCCAATTTTTTATCCTTTATCCTTCATCATTTATCCTTTTTTCCCTCTTCTTTTTTCTTTTTTCCCTCTTCTTTTTTCCCTATGGCATACGTTGCAGTTAAAGGTGGCGAACAGGCAATTCAAAACGCAGAAGCACTGCTTAAGGCGATGCGTCGGGGTGATCCGGAGGTGCCGGAGTTATCGCTGGAGCAAATTAAGCAACAGATGGCACTGGCGATCGCCCGTGTCATGTCTGAGGGCAGTTTGTATGACCCTGATTTGGCAGCGTTGGCGATTAAACAATCCTGGGGTGACCTGGTGGAAGCGATCTTTTTGCTGAGAGCCTATCGCACCACGTTGCCACGACTCTATTACAGTCAACCGATCGACACGAGCCAGATGCGCTTACACCGTCGCATCTCCTCCATTTTTAAGGATGTCCCTGGAGGGCAGCGATTAGGCGCAACCTACGACTACATCCATCGGTTACTCGACTTTAAATTGGCAGCCGAAAACAATACCTTTGTCGCGCCAGAGACGGAGGTTAACCCGGAGAGTGTGCCGCGTGTAATTGATACGCTGGGGCGAGAGGGGTTGATTCAGGAAGAGAAGGTTAATGGTCAGGGGGCAGGGGTCAATGGTCAGCGGTCAATGGTTAATGGTCAATGGTCAATGGTCAATGGTCAATCGTTAGGGGTTGATGAGCAAGGATTAGCGGCTGATGCTCAAAATATGGCGAGTGAATCTCAAAACACCGTAGCTCAATCTTCAACTATTGACGATGAACCATTGACTATCAACGATGAACCATTGACCATCAACGATGAACCATTGACTATCAACGATGAACCATTGACTATCAACGATGAACCATTGACCATCAACGATCAACCTTTTGACCTGACTCGTCAACCACTCCAGATTCCTGCTGGTCGAGATGCCCGGTTACAGAACCTGACCCGTGCCGACGAAGGCTTTTTGTTGAGCATGGCGTATTCTACGCAGCGGGGCTATGGCAAGAACCATCCCTTTGCCGGAGAGATTCGGGTGGGCGAGGTCGAAGTCGTGATCTGCCCAGAAGAACTGGGCTTTGAGGTGGCGATCGCTGACATCACTGTGACCGAAGTGCAGATGGTGAACCAATTCAAAGGCAGCAAAGAGTTGCCTCCCCAATTCACTCGTGGTTATGGCTTAACCTTTGGCTACAACGAGCGTAAGGCAATGGCGATGGCACTGGTCGATCGCTCACTGCGTGCTAAGGAGTTTGGTGAAGAGATTGTGGGACCCGCTCAAGATGAGGAGTTTGTCCTCTACCACTCCGATAATGTGGAGGCACAGGGCTTTGTCCAGCATTTGAAATTGCCGCACTATATCGACTTTCAAGCGGAATTGAATCTGGTACGCAAAATGCGACAGGAGTATGAGGAGAGTCAGAAGTCAGTGGTCAGTCGTCAATCGTCAATGGTTGATAGTCAGCCGTCAATGGTCAATCGTCAATCGTCCATGGTCAATCGTCAATCGTCCATGGTTGATGGTCAATCGTCAATGGTTAATGGTCAATCGTCGGTGGTGGCAGGGCAAGCATCAGAGGAGGTAACACGATGACCGACAAGCCTTCCATCCCTAACACCCCACACCCCACACCCCACACCCTACCTCTCCCTCCTGAACCGGGCTTTAACTTCGCCTATCTCGACGAGCAAACCAAGCGATCGATTCGGCGGGCGTTGCTCAAAGCCGTTGCTATTCCCGGACATCAGATTCCCTTTAGTTCCCGTGAGATGCCAATGTCCTATGGGTGGGGAACCGGGGGTATTCAGGTGACTGCCTCGGTCATTGGGCAGGATGACGTGTTGAAGGTGATTGACCAGGGAGCAGACGACACGACGAATGCGGTGAACATTCGGCGATTCTTCAAGAAAGTGTGTGGGGTTGAGACAACTGAGCATACGGAGCAGGCGACCCTGATTCAGACGCGCCACCGCATTCCTGAAACTCCCCTAAAAGAGGGACAAATCATGGTGTATCAGGTGCCACTTCCGGAGCCACTGCGCTGGATTGAGCCGTCGGAGGTGGAAACTCGTAAGATGCACGCTCTGGAGGAGTACGGTTCGATGTATGTGCGGCTGTACGAAGACATTACTCAGTTTGGGCACATTGCCACGGCCTACGACTATCCTGTGATGGTGCACGATCGCTACATGATGCGTCCCAGTCCTATTCCTCGCTTCGACAATCCCAAGCTGCACATGAGCCCTGCGCTGCAACTGTTTGGAGCCGGACGGGAAAAGCGAATCTATGCCGTTCCTCCTTACACGAAGGTGAAGAGTTTGGACTTTGAGGATCATCCCTTCACTGTTGAGAAATGGGATAAAGCCTGCGAATTTTGTGGTTCCACCGAGAGCTATTTAGATGAAGTGGTGCTCAACAATCGGGGCGATCGCATGTGGATTTGTTCAGATACGGATTATTGTAGTCAACGGCAAGAGAAGGGGTAGTAGTTAATGGTTAATGGTCAATGGTTAATAGTCAATGGTCAATGGTTAATGGTCAATGGTCAATGGTTAATGGTCAATGGTTAATGGTTAATGGTTAATGGTTAGTAGTCAGTAGTTAATGGTCAATGGTTAATAGTCAATGGTCAATGGTCAATGGTTGATAGTGCTGAGTGTTGAGCTTAAGGGCTTAATTCAAAACTCAAGCTTCGAGAGGCTCAGCTAACTCATAACTTATAACTCTACTCATCTACCCTCCTATTTCTTCTCATGCATCCCTTACTCGTTGTTAAGAATCTCAGCAAAACCTACGGTGCCATTCGTGCCTGCGATCGCATCTCTTTTGATCTCTATCCAGGGCAGGTGCTTGGCATTATTGGGGAGTCGGGATCGGGTAAATCAACGCTGTTACACGCGATCGCAGGTAACTTGCCGATTGACGATGGTGAGTTACTCTATCGTGGTACGACGGGGGCAATGCTGGATTTACGCACCATTCCTGAACCACAGCGGCGATCGCTGTTGCGAACGGAGTGGGGCTTTGTCCATCAGAATCCCAGAGATGGTTTGCGGATGAATGTCACAGCGGGAGCCAATATTGCCGAACGCCTGATGAATGTGGGGGGACGGCACTACGGCAACCTCCGCAGTGTAGCGGCGCAATGGCTCCATCAGGTCGAGATTACGGGCGATCGCATGGATATGTTGCCCACCACATTTTCGGGTGGAATGCAGCAACGGTTGCAACTGGCGCGAGTGCTGGTGACACAGCCTCGTCTGATTCTGATGGATGAGCCGACAGGAGGGTTAGATGTCTCCGTACAAGCCCGTTTGTTAGACTTGATGCGATCGCTTGTCCGAAATCTGCATCTTAGCGTTGTTCTGGTGACTCACGACATTGGGGTTGTTCGATTGTTAGCCCATCGATTGTTAGTGATGCAACAGGGGCAGGTGGTCGAAGCGGGATTAACGGATCAGGTGTTGGATGATCCACAGCATCCCTACACCCAGCAATTGGTGAATGCGACGTTGATACCGTGAATGGTTAATGGTCAATGGTTAATGGTTAATGGTTAATGGTTAATGGTTGATGATCTATTTGCGATCGCGAGGAGTAGACACACAATGGTAACTAATAATCTAACAGCAACAATTGCTCTTTCTCTAACATACACTGACAATCCTCGATCGCCGCTTGGTCTTCCTACTAACACAGTGTTGTATGCGGAGTCTCTCTATAAAAGTTTTGTGTTACACGCGCAGGGAGGAATTCAGTTGGATGTGTTGCATGGTACATCCTTGAGCTTGACAGCGGGTGAATGTGTGGCGTTAGTGGGGGCGTCTGGTTCTGGCAAATCGACCTTTATGCGATCGCTCTATGGTAATTACCGCATCGATCGCGGCTCGATTTGGGTGAAGCATGAACAACGTTGGGTTGATTTGCCACAATTGCAACCGCATGAGTTAATTGATGTGCGGCAAAAAACAATTGGTTACGTTAGTCAATTCTTGCGAGTGATTCCTCGTGTATCAGCGTTAGATGTTGCAGCAGAGCCTCTGATCGAGTTGGGATTTGTTCCTGAAGTTGCATATGACCGAGTTCGGGAGTTGTTTACCCGATTGAACCTGGCAGAGCGATTGTGGAATCTTTCCCCGACTACATTTTCAGGCGGTGAAAAGCAACGGGTGAATATTGCTCGTGCATTTTCCGTGAACTATCCAATCCTGTTATTAGATGAACCCACATCTGCTTTAGATGCAATCAATCGGGATGTGGTTGTGCAGTTGATTGAAGAACGAAAGTCTCAAGGTTGTGCCATGATTGGCATTTTTCACGATGATGAAGTGCGTGAGCGAGTATGTACTAGAGCGTTAAATTTCTAATTACCCTTTATTGGTCTATTGCCCATGAACGAACACGTCTACACAAACTACCGTCTGCAATTACCCGATCAAGAGGTTTTAGGTACACTCGTTGTGCGAGATGGAGCGATCGCCGACATCCAACCAGGACTCGTGGCTCAAGGGCAAAATGGGGATGGCGACTATCTGTTGCCTGGATTGATTGAACTGCATACGGATAACTTAGAGCAATGCATTTCCCCGCGCCCTAAGGTACGTTTTCCGCTAGAAGCCGCTGTGGTGTATCACGATCGCGAATTGATCAGCGCGGGAGTAACGACTGTTTGTGATGCGATCGCCGTTGGAGATATCACCCCCACCTCCATTCGACTCACCCAATTTGCCCCCATGATCAATGCCATCACAGACGCGCAGACACACGGACGCTTAACGGCAGATCATCGACTGCATCTGCGTTGTGAGTTGGCGTATGAGCATGTTTGTGATATCACTGCACAGTTTGTTGAGCATCCATTACTGGCATTGGTGTCTTTAATGGATCACACTCCAGGACAACGGCAATTTGCTAATGTGCAGAAGTACCGTGAATATTACATGGGTAAACACCACATTTCCGAAACTGAAATTGATGCGTTTATTCAGGATCGGATTGAAGCGCAACAACGATATGTATCCCAAAATCGACAGCAATTAGTTGAGTTAATGCGATCGCAAAACATTCCCCTGGCGAGTCATGATGACGCAACTGTGGAGCATGTCCAGGAAGCGATCGCCGATGGAGCCGTCATCGCTGAATTTCCCACCACGATTGATGCAGCAAAAGCGTCTCATCAGCATGGATTGCAAATATTAATGGGTGCTCCCAACCTAGTATTAGGGGGTTCTCATTCCGGTAATGTTTCTGCAATGGAACTTGCAGAACTCGATCTGGTGGATATTTTTTCGTCTGATTACGTCCCTCAAAGTTTACTGCAAGCGATGTTTCTGATCACACGTCAGACTCAAAAACCCCTCTACAAAGCGGCTAAATTATTTACATTGAATTCTGCAAAAGCAATTGGATTAGATGGCGATCGCGGCAGTTTAGCAGTTGGCAAACGAGCAGATTTCATCACGGTTCATGACGATGGCATCGTACCTCGGTTGACCTCAGTTGTAAGAACAGGGCGACGGGTAGCGTAATTGATAATGGTCAATCGTTAATTGTTAATCGTCAATGGTCAATTGATAACAGTCAATCGTCAATCGTCAATCGATAATAGTCAATGGTCAATTGATAACAGTCAATAGTCAATTGATAACAGTCAATAGTCAATCGTCAATCGTTAATTGTCCAAACCAATATTCTAAAACACCAATCATTGACTACCGATCATTGACACCATATGCGGTTTTTCTGAAACTCCATCAACTATTTACCATTGACCATTGACCATTAACTCCTGACCCCTGACCACTGACCACTGACCATTGGCTCCTAACTCCTGACCATTGACCATTGACCATTGACCATTGACCATTAACCATTGACCATTGACCATTAACTCCTGACTCCTGACTCCTGACTCCTGACTCCTAACTCCTGACCCCTGACCATTAACCACTGACTATTGACCATTGACCATTAACCATTAACCACCAACCTTTAGCCCTTTATGGACAAACCTTCATTTGCAAAACTTGCCCTCCAGGGTGCAACGGTTTTAACTCCATCTGGATGGTTCCCCGATGCTACAGTGCTCATTGAGGATGGTCAGTTTGTCAGCATTGACCAGCAGACCAAACCCAGCGGTTACGTTGCGATCGATGTGACTGGATTCAACCTGCTACCGGGCATAGTCGATATCCACGGGGATGCGTTTGAGCGGATGATTTGTCCTCGTCCCGGAGTCAACTTTCCCTTAGAGATGGCGATCGCCGAGAATGATCGCACGCTCCTATCAGCAGGTATCACCACTTTTTTCTACTCCGTAACAGATTCCTTTGAACCCGGTCTGAGGAGCCGAGACACCGTGCGGCGAGTCCTGGAGATTGTGTCGGATAAACAGACTGGATTGCAAGTGGATAGCCGAATTCATGTGCGCCATGAGCAAGCAAATACGGCTGACCACAAGGAATTATGTGACTGGTTAGAGCAGGGTAAGATTCAGTTGTTATCCCTCAACAACCACCTGCCTCCGGCAACGGATGATGAGACGCTGATCCGCTATACCAAAGGGCTACGACAACGGATCAAGTTGTCGGATGCTGAGATTCGATCGCTGATTGAAGCGGCAATGGAGCGGCAAGAAGAAGGGTTGCACCAGGTTGAACATCTGGTGAAGGTCGCTCACCAGAACCAAATTCCCGTAGCCTCCCACGATGATGAAACCGAGGTAGATGTGGCGTTGAGCGCAAGGCGGGGAGTGGCGATCGCAGAGTTTCCGGCATCCATTCCTTTAGCAAAGCGATCGCAGGAGTACGGTGCAGCGGTGTTGATGGGTGCCCCTAACCTGGTGCGGGGTGGCTCCCATGTGGGCTACATGAGTGTGGCAGATGCGGTTCAGGCAGGTGTGGTAGATTGCCTCTGTTCCGATTATCACTATCCCTCGCTGTTTAACGCTCCATTTAAGTTGGCATTGGGGTTGATGTCCTTTGAGGCAGCGTGGAAACTGGTGTCTACCAACCCTGCAAAAGCCGCAGGTATTGGCGATCGCAAAGGTTCCATTGTCCCAGGTCTGGATGCAGATTTTCTGCTGGTCAAACCCGATCGCTCACTGCCATCGGCGATCGCCTCCGTTTACATCAAAGGACAGGAGGTCGCCCGATATAGTTAATCAAATGAAGGCTACTCTAATGCGTAGCTCACTTTAAATGCGCCATTTGCCCCCGGAGGAATGGTATCAATCCGCTCTAAACCAATATCTGACATGGTTTGTACACGCTCAACTACCGAATCGGTTACTAAAATTTCCCAGGCTTTTGCCGTGTCTTCTCCCAATTTACTAGCGGCGTTGACCTCTGCTCCAAACACATCCTGTTCGCCGATGGTCAAAATCCTGCCGTAGCCAATGCCCACACATGGGAGAATTTTTTCAGCATCAATTTTGTCCTGGTTATAGGCTTTAGCCGTTCGCTGCATATCGATCGCACACTGTAATGCTTTAACGGGCTGACGAAAGAGGACTAGCATACTGTCGCCTTCCATCTTGATGAGGATACCGTCGTGTCTATCAATGCAGGGAGAAAAAATTCTTTGAGATTCGTAAATGATTTGCAGAAAATGAATAATGCCAAATTCTGCGACAAACCGCGAAAAACCCGACAAATCTGTAAACAACACTGCCCATTTTTCACCAAACAGATCCCAAATTCGAGCATCAATCTGTTCCTTATCGGCTCCGGGGGTGAGGCGTTCTTCAATCAAGTCTGACAGCCGAGACAAATATCCACTGGGATAAATTTTTTGAAAGTATTGCACAGACATACATCAACTCTCACTCTAGTAAATCCATCATTCGCTGCTCAATGCATCCCACCCTGTTATGTCTAGCCAATTTATCATCTATGCCTGTCCGATTGGAGAACTTGCCCATCAGCTAGAGCAGTACTTTGATCACAGCCTGCGCCTATGTGGACGCAACACTGCCCACAACTACATGCCCCACTGCACCCTAACAGGCTTTTTTAGGGACGATGAAACGGCGATTCCTGTTTATTTGGAGGCGATCGCCCAATCCCTCAGGCAGGCTTCACCCCCTCCTGATCCCGTCATCACTATCACAGGGATGACCTTTCACCCTAACTGGCATGGGTTAGAGCTTCAGTCTGACTGGGTGAAACAGTTAATTCAGCAGGTTGCACAACGGGTGGTTTCTCCAACGCGAGCGGAACCTCTCCGACTCAAGGATTGGTTACACCTCAGCCTCGCCTACGAATTTGCTCCAGAACATGCCGAAAAACTCACTCACCTGGCTCAAAGTTATGTTGATGTGCGATTACCCCAAAGGGGGAACTGCTTCGCACCGCCTGTGAACTGGGAGTTGCGCTTTTATCAGCGGCATTTTGATCAGACCTGGATCTGTCATCGGGCTTGGTCAATGGTCAATGGTCAATGGTCAGTAGTTAATGGTTAATGGTCAATGGTCAATGGTCAGTAGTTGATGGTCAATGGTCAGTAGTTAATGGTTAATGGTCAGTGGTTAATGGTTAATGGTCAATGGTTAATGGTTAATGGCCAATGGTTGATGGTCAATGGTTGATGGTTAATGGTTGATGGTCAATGGTTAATTGTTCAATGAGTCATAGCAGTGAGCGGAATTCGGTACTGCTGATCCAATCTATGAATTTTGGAGGGCGTTTCGCGAAACGTCCGTACAGCATTAGTCAGTTTTTCAGAATCATACTTACATCCAGCAACGCCCAGACATCTATTGTTAACAGTTGATAGGACTAGGTTTAAGACCTTAGTGCAACCTTTAGAACTGTGCTCTGTTAACCATTGACGATTGACTACTGACTACATAACTCAAACCTCAAAATTCACAACTCAAAACTCAAAAATCCCTATGACTTACTCTCTAGCAAAAATTTTAGACATCTTAACGGCAAAAGGTGGCGCACAGTATGGGCGTGAAGCCGTCAGCCAACTGGAACACGCACTGCAATGCGCTACATTAGCGGAATCTGCTAATCGCTCTGCCGAACTCATTTCTGCTTGTTTGCTACATGATCTGGGACACTTGATTCACGATTTGGGTGAAGATGTTGCCGATCGCGGCATTGACGATCGCCACGAATATCGCGCCATTCCCGTGTTAGCAACACTCTTTAGCCCTGCGGTTACAGAGCCCATTCGTCTACACGTCGAGGCAAAACGGTACTTGTGCGCCGTTGACCCCACCTACTGGGATTCGCTCTCCCCTGTTTCCAAACACAGCTTAGAGCTACAAGGTGGGGTGTTTTCACCGGAAGCAGCGGCACAGTTCATCCAACAGCCCTATGCTAAAGAAGCGGTGCAGTTGCGCGTGTGGGACGATCGCGCCAAAGTCCCCCAAGCGGCAACCCCTGATCTGAACCATTTTGTCCCGATTCTCAACCGTTGCCTGTTATGAATCTCGCCTATCGCACCGCAACCTCTGCCGATTTGCCTCTGCTGAACTTTCTCTACGCAGCGATGGACGACAAACCCCTATTGCCCAATGATCAGATTGCCGAGATTTTTGCGGCGATCGCCCAGGTTCCCAATTACAGCATCTATCTCGCTAGTCTGGCAGATGAGCCACACTCACACCCCATCGGCACATTTAGTTTGCTGGTAACACCAACGATGATGCACCGAGGATTTCATAGATCTGCCATTTTGGACTCAGTTACAGTTCACCCTGACTATCGCAATCAGGGTATCGGCAAAGCCATGATGCAAAAGGCATTACAACTCAGCAAAGAAGCAGGGTGTTACAAAGTGACCCTGTCCTCCAATGTAAAACGCGATCGCGCCCATGCCTTTTACGAATCGCTAGGATTCAAACAACATGGTTGGAGTTTTAGTTATCTGTTGTCAAACCATTAGTTCCTAACCATTGTTTATTGTCATCGTAGAGTTAATCGTCAATTGTTCATCGTCAATCGTCAATTGTTTATAGCGTCAACCCTTGATCCCTCCCTTCTGACTCCTGCCTCCTAGCCATTGACCATCGACCATTGACCATTAACCATTAACCATTAACCCTTAACCACTGACCATTAACCATTGACCATCAACCACTGACCATTAACCACTGACCATTGACCATCGACCATTAACCACTGACCATCGACCATCAACCATTGACGATTGACCCCTGACCACTGACCATTAACCATTGACCATCAACCATTGACCATTAACCATCAACCATTGACCATTGACCATCGACCATTAACCACTGACCATTAACCATCAACCATTGACCCCTGCCCCCTTCTCCCTCTTCCCTATGCCTGATTACAAACCCATTACTCATATCATTTACGACTTAGATGGCTTATTACTGGATACAGAATTTATCCACGCCCAAGTCAATCAAGCGATCGCCAGTCAATACGGCAAGGTGTTTGACACCTCCATTCAAAGCAAAGTAATCGGTCGCATGGCGGCAGACTCAGCCCGCATCATTATCGACCTGTTAGAGTTGCCGTTGACCGTTGAGGAGTTTGTGACACAAAAAAATGCGCTCATTTACGATCGATATCCATTGGCGCGTCCCATGGCAGGTGCAATGGAGCTAACGCAACACTTTCACCAGCACGGCATTCCTCAAGCGATCGCCTCTAGCTCAACTCAACGCCCCTTTCAAGCCAAGACCACTCATCATCGGGAGTGGATGAGCCTATTTCAGTGTGTGATTTTGAGTGATGATCCTGCATCACCCAGAGGCAAACCTGCACCCGACTGTTTTCTTGTTGCCGCCGAAAGACTGGGCACAACCCCTGATCAGTGTTTAGTATTTGAGGACTCGATCGCTGGAGTCACTGCTGCAAAACGGGCTGGAATGTCGGTAGTGGCGGTGCCTGCGCCTTACGTTGATCGTGGTCTATTGCAGGAAGCAGATGAAATTTTCACTTCCCTCGCCGAGTTTCAACCCGAACCCTGGCATTTGCCGTCCAAACACTTCATGCCCTCAGCCCTATGACCCAACAAGTTGAAAGTCAGATAGAAGCAACCGTCCGACAGCAATATAACCAACTGGCAAAACGGTATGATCGCCGCTGGCGACAATATATCAACAACACGCTGATATTCTTCAAAGACTGGATGCGCCTTGCTCCTGATGCGATCGCCCTCGACATCGCCTGTGGTACAGGGGAGTTAGAGCGTTTATTGCTAACTCAAAACCCACACCAACCAATCACAGGCATCGATATTTCTAATGAAATGTTGATCCAGGCACACCAGAAATTGAGCCGTTTTCCCAATGTAACCTTTCAAGTTGCAACGGCGCGATCGCTGCCATTTCAAGATCACCAATTTGATGCTGTTTTCTCAGCCAATGCATTTCATTACTTTGACCAACCCAACCTGGCGTTAAGAGAGATGCAACGAGTCTTGAAACCTGACGGTAGATTGTTACTCCTCGACTGGTGCCGCGACTCCTGGACGTGTCAATTGTGCGATCGGGTGTTACAGTGGCTAGACCCGGCACACAAACAGTGTTACACCCAGGCAGAACTTCATCACTTGCTGACCTCAAATCAGTTTCACATTGTGCGATCGCAAAAGGTGCGATTTGGATTGATTTGGGAGTTAATGGCGGTTGAGGCAGTGATTGGTTAATGGTCAGTGGTCAAGGGTCAATCGTCAATCGTCAATCGTCAAGGGTCAGTGGTTAGGGGTCAAGTGCCGGAAGTCAGGAGGAAGGGGTCAAGGATTGATGGCGATGAACAATGGACGATGAACCACTGACGATGAACAATGGACAATGGACATATGGACTCTATAGTAGGCAACGATTAGTGGTTAATGGTTTAGGGCTTACGCACTTGAAGCCTAAACTTTTTGCTCCCCTTGCCTGCCTTAAACAGGCCACTCTTCACACAGATCTCTGCTTTCTTCCAAGGCATGGTTGTTTCAAGCGTGTGAGAACCAGGCATTGGGGGAGACTCCCCCAAACCCCCTAGCAGAAGGTGTTTCGGTTCACCCAAAGACGCGCTTCGCATCGGTTCCAAGTGCGGGTGTTTCTGGTTGGGCCAAGCCCCTTATCAAAGGCTCAAAGTTCCCCAACCATTAACCATCAACCATTGACTATTGACCATTAACCATCAACCATTGACCATCAACCATCAACCATTGACCATCAACCATTAACCATTGACCATTAACCATTAACCATTGACCATTGACCATTAACCATTGACCATTGACCATCAACCATTGACCATTGACCATTAACCATCAACGATTCACTAAACCAACTTTTGGCGAATCTTGGCAGAAACCGTATCAATGATGGAAACCGACACAATCAGGATGATGAGAATCGCGCAGACTTGAGGATATTTGAACGACCGGAAGCTCTGATAGAGCGAAACGCCGATTCCGCCTGCACCAACAATTCCCAACACAGAAGCGGATCGGACATTTGCCTCAAAGCGATAGAGCGTGAAGGATGTCCACAACGGTAACACTTGAGGAATCACCCCAAAAACAATTTCCTGTAACTTACTGGCTCCTGTTGCCCGAATGCCTTCGACCTGCCCCGGTTCGATCGCCTCGATCGCCTCAGAAAACAGTTTCCCAAGCGTTCCAGCCGTGTGAACGAACAGAGCCAACACCCCAGCAAAGGGTCCCAGACCCACTGCAACCACAAAGATCAACGCAAAAACAACTTCATTGATCGCTCGCATCGCATCGAGAATTCGCCGGATCGGAAACACAATCCAGTTAGGGCAAATATTTTCAGATGCCAGGATTGCCAGCGGCACACCCACGATCGCCGCTAACAACGTACCCCAGATCCCCATCGAAATCGTCTCCATCGTGTCTTGCAGATAGAGCCGCCAATTATTGAAATTCGGGGGGAAATAGCGAGTGATATATTCCACCATGTTGCCGCTACCCTCAGCCAGTTCACCAAAGCTCAGATCGCTCTTGATACCGGAATAGATCAACAGGGCGATCGCCGCAATCAGATAGACAATGCGAATGGGGGTGATCAGCTTCTCCTCCCGGTCTAGCATCTCTTTGACCGTCAGGGAGGTAGTTGGGGATGTTAAGGCAGATTTATCTGACATGGTTTTAGACAACGGGTCGAATGCAATCAATGAATCGATTTCATTGGATCTTGAATTTCTGTTAGGAAAGCCAATGGTCATTGCCATGTTCAATGAACAGCTGACTAATGACCATTGACTACCACTACCAACTATCGAGCGTGAACACCGAGAGATGGATGCTTCAGCAAAGACAATTACTGCAATGCTTCTAGCTTCTGATTGAGTTCATCCAGTTGGGTTTGCTTGTCAGCTTCGCTCAGGTTTGCGTCATTCTGCACTTCCAGAATGTCCTTTGCGATTTCTAACTCACGAATGGTATTCCATTGGGAGTCTTCTGCTTCAACAAACTTAGACCAACCCAGAGGTTCCAGAACCGCTGCATCTGTGTAGCTGTAGAAGAAAGTGCGGATTTCTTCTTTGAGGCAGTCGGGCAGATCATTGCGGTAAGCGATCGGATCACTGGGGATGATGGGGGAAGTCCAGATGATCTGAACTTTTTCGCGTGCAGCTGGATCAGATTCCTCCAATCGCAACAACGATTCACTGTTGTTTGTAGCAACATCCACCTGATTGTTTGCAACCGCTTGAGCCGTTGCTTCATGGCTACCTGAGAACAGCAATTCTTCAAAAGCTTCGTTGGGGTTAACACCGTTCTTAGCGAAGACGTAGTAGGTGGGAACCAGGAAGCCAGAAGTGGATTCGGGGTCGTTGAAAGCAAAGGTCAGATCAGCCGCATTTTGAATGACGTACTGGTCGCCATCTCCCTTTTCAACGTCAATATTTTGCAGGATGGGGTTATCGACGTTTGTGATCAGGTGGGAGTAGTAGCCCTGAGTGCCATCAGCGTTAACGGTTTGAGCAAATACTTCAGCATTAGACCGCTCTGCTGCCTCGATGTAAGCCTTGCCACCATACCAGGCGATTTGCAATTTGCCTGCGCCCATGGCTTCGATCACACCTGCGTAGTCTGTGGCATAAAAACCAGTCACAGGGCGACCGATTTCAGCTTCCATTGCATCCAGGAAAGGTTCCCAGAGGGGCTTTAGATTTTCCTGAGATTCAGTTGAGATAATGCCAAACTCAATTTCAGGAATTTCTGCTGCACAAGCTGCACCTTCAGCCGCAGGGCTAGCGGAATCAGCCGAACTCGTTTCCTGAGATGGCGCAGTGCAGCTAGCCAACAAGCCTGCCGTCATCAAAGCAACCGTTGCTGTAGCAGTCGATTTTGTGAACAGTTTTTTCAACATAGCGTTCCCTCGTGAATAACTGAGACGAATAACCAACGTTGTGTGAGAAATACGAACGCTTTAGCTCGTGTAAAGCAACGCTTTAGTGAACCAGTGCCTCACCGTGTCCAGACAGCACTAATTCCTCAGCGGCTGAGCCATAAATTTGATTGAGTCGGGTGTTGTCCAGGTCAGTTGTCTTGCCGTCAAACCGGACTTCTCCACCCTGGAGCGCGATCGCCCGTTCAAAGTAGTGCCGCACCATTTGCACCTGATGCAGTGAGGTGATGACTGTGATGCCATGCTCTCGGTTGAGATAAACCAGCAGTTCCATCACCTTACGGGCAGATTCTGGGTCGAGAGAGGCGATCGGCTCATCCGCCAAAATAATCTGCGCCCCCTGCATGAGACAACGAGCGATCGCCACTCGCTGCTGTTGCCCACCCGACAACTCCGAGGCACGTTTGTACGCCTGGTTAAGAATCCCGACTCGCTCCAGTGCTGCCAGTGCTCTCTCTTTATCTTCCTTGGAAAACCAATGGAGAATAGACTTGATGGGAGAGACATTAGCGAGATTGCCCACCAACACATTCTCAATCACCGTCAAACGGCTCACCAGGTTGAACTGCTGGAAAATAAAGCCAATCTGGCTGCGCAACTGCCGCACTTTAGAGTGCATCTTGCCATCTGCCTGAATGGGCGTCCCAAAGATCTCAATCATGCCACCATCTGCCTGATGCAGACCGTTGAGCGTACGCAGCAAGGTGGATTTACCAGAACCAGACGCTCCTACCAGAGCAACTCGTTCACCCTTTGCGACCGCAAAGCTAACCTTTTTGAGGACATCAATTTTGGTAGCCTGTTTGACCTTAAATGACTTCGTTAAATCTCTGATTTCAACCGCATTGGGCGTTAGATAGCTTTGCATAAACTGCTGGTGCAATGTCTTTGTGGGGCAAGAAAACCAGATTGTGGAATCGTGATTGACCTGCAAAATATCTAGACATCTGGACTTTTTTGCATTGCTAATATCCTCTGGTATCTACCTTAAGTAGCAAGAAAGTTCAGGTTAAGGTTTCCTCATGGTTACTTTAGATACCACCAGCGATTAGTGATGAACTGAGCCGTGCTGAATTTAAATGATCTCGTTTTCAAAGACCAACTCCATGCGATCGCCCCGAAACCGTGTCACACCGTATTCAATCACCTGCTCCTGTTGATCGACATTGATCGATTCTGTTAGCAGAATGGGGGCGTTGAGCGGCAATTCCAGAAGTTTTGCGTCGTTGGGTTGCACCATACGGGCAGAGATGCGCGTACTGCGACGGATGTGGTCACAGCCATATTCTTGCTGCAATAGACGAGAGATGGATTGATACTGTCCCCATTGGTCAGCAAAGTGAGGGAAACGAGCCGCAGGAAAGTAGCTGGTGCCGACACTGATGGGGCGATCGTCTGCAAAGCTCAGTAATTCTAACAAAATCAAGCTACTGCCCACGGGTAACTCCAACCGTTTTGCCAGCGATGGATCAGCCGGGATCTCCGCCAGGTGTAACAACTTACGGCTGACCTTTAAGCCCTGGGCTTTTAAGGCTTCGTTGTAGCGAACCCGCTTGCCGATGGGATAGGTAATCGGTGCAGAGGCAACAAACGTGCCCCGCCCGCGATCGATTCGCACCAACCCCTCATGCCGCAAAATCTCAATAGCGCGTCGCAACGTATGGCGGTTGACTCCAAACCGAGCACTCAACTCAGCTTCGGTCGGCAATTGATCACCCAGTTGATAGATCGCATCTGAAATGTTGCGCCGAAGCTCGTTGGCAATTTGCAGATATAGGGGTAACGCCTCTTGAGTCATGGACGAGACTAGCAAGCAATGGAACGGTGCCGTTACTAACCTATCGTGACCGATAGTTAGAACACAGGACAAGTTTACAAAAGCGTGGCGGCTCGTTCTGCCAGGGGCGATCGCTCTCCTTTTAATAGGGTGATGTGTCCCGCCAACGGCTCGCCCTTAAACCGTTCTACCACATAGGTTAAGCCGTTACTCGCCGCATCGACATAGGGGTTGTCAATTTGCTCCAGGTCGCCTGTGAGAATAATCTTAGTGCCCTCACCCGCCCGCGTCAAAATCGTCTTGACTTCATGGGGAGTTAGATTTTGCGCCTCATCCACAATCAAAAACTGCTTGGGAATGGTGCGTCCACGAATGTAAGTCAGCGGCTCAATCTGCAAGAAACCCATCTCCATCAGTTCTTCATAGCCACGACGGTGATACCGGGGCTTATCCGCCTGGTCTTGCGTCCCCAAAATCAGGTCAAAGTTGTCGTACAACGGTTGCATCCAGGGAGTCAGCTTCTCATTCACATCGCCCGGTAAAAAGCCCAGGTCACGCCCCATCGGCACCACCGGACGAGAGATCAGCAAGCGGCTGTAGAGTCGTTCATCTGCCACTTTGTGTAACCCAGCAGCGATCGCCAATAGCGTCTTCCCTGTCCCTGCTTTGCCGACCAGTGTCACCAGTTGAATCGAGTCTCGTAACAACAACTCCAGCGCAAATTTCTGCTCACGGTTCCTTGCTCGAATGCGCGATACACCGGATGGTGGCAGTTGGTTCAAGGCAACCACTTGATGCGTAACGCCATCCACGATTCCCAACGCCGTATGGGAGGGATTGGTCGCATCCACCAGCGTCAACGCCTCATTCGCCAGAAACTCACCGTCAATGCTGATGGAACCCTGCTGATAAAACTGCGTAATCGTTTCCGGTGACACCAGCGTCTCAGCCGTACCCGTGTACAGCTCATCCACATCCACCTTGTCACTTTCGTAGTCTTGCGCCAACAAGCCCAAGGCATCGGCTTTGATCCGCAAATTGGTGTCTTTGCTGACCATCACCACCGGAGAGTCGCTTTGCCGTTTTAGTTCCAGTGCCAACGCCAAAATCGAGTTATCGGCGCGATCGCCCTCCAACTCCGCAGGCAATTCCTCCAATGTCTCCCGATGACAGAGAGCCACCCGCAGCGTTCCACCCCCTCGCATCTCAATCCCATCAGTCAAGTGCCCATGCTGGCGCAACATATCAAGACTGCGAGAAACCTGTCGGGCGTTTCGACCTGTCACCTCTGGTTGTTTCTTGAAGCGATCGAGTTCTTCAACAACGGTAATCGGCAACACCACATCATTGTCTTCAAACCTCAGCATTGCCGTTGGATCATGCAACAACACATTGGTATCGAGGACAAATATTTTCTTCATGCGTAGACTCTCCAGCAGCCAGAACCCTAGACCCTTTGACTATCAGTGCCTTGCAGGATCTCCAGCACTGACTCAGTCACTATTGGATGTCCTTCAAGCGTGAAACCCTTATTTTACGGGATGGTTTCTCCATATTGTTTAAAGATTGTTGGAAATGAGGAGTAGAGGAGTGAGGGAGTGGGAGGATGAAAGGCAAAAGAGGCTGTTGCAAAAGTTAGCGTTTCTGAACTGTATTCAGAGCGACAATAGAGGTGTGAAATTGGTATCTCAGCCTCCTTGATCTGGATTGAGTGACTTGAGAACCACCGCATAAACGGGAGGGAATGATGTTTCCTACACTAATCCGCCCTAACCCAACGTTAGAAACAATTGTGCAACTTTGTGCCCTGGCATTGGCGATCGCCCTTTGGTGGCTGGTGTTTGCCTATCCCATGCCAATTGCCTGTTAACCCCCATTGACCATTGATCATTAACTTATTGACCATCAACCATTGACTACTGACTATTGACCATTGACTACTGACTACTGACTACTGACTATTCACCATTAACCCTAAGAATCCCTATCACTCAATCGCTGTTTTAAGTCACGAATAGCCGCACTCGTGTTGCGATCGTACGCCAATTGAATGCAGCGATCGATGATGCCCTGAATATCGACTTTCGGGAAAAAACGGCTTTGGCTCTGCAAGCTATAGACCTCTCCAGCCAGTTGATGAATACGAAGCTGATTCTTTTTAAACAACCACACCTCAGGAACTCGATAGGGCAAATAATCCTCTACATCCGAGTAGCTCGTCACATCAATCTCCAGCACCAGATCTGGTGGTGGATCAACGCGCCAATTAATTCGCTTTTTGCCTGCTACCGCTTCCCAGTTATTGATGTAAAAGCAATAGTCTGGCTCGATTCCACTTTCCTCCGGTAATTCCATCGTCACTGGAGTAAAAGCATCATACTCCCGCTCGTCATGATCTAGCAGAGTTGTAATCACAGCAGCAATCACATGAGCGTCTTTCCCATGCTGAGGTAAGGGAGACATTAACAACACTTCTCCATTGCGATACTTGAGACGCGGAATCGACCCATCCCCCCGTTGTCGGTTCAGAGCTTGATATTCATCCCAGGTGGCAGGCAGTCGCACGACAGACCCTGGTGGCAATTGAATTTTGTCAGGTGAGACGAGGGCAAACATAGCAGGGATGCTCTCTTGATGAATCTCTCTATTCTAATCGGTGTGATTTGGGCGTTGCGAAGCAGTTCCCCCTCTGGGGTAATCGCCTCTCCAGTTCCTCTTGATGGTCTCACTAAAGCTAAAGTACTCGGTTCAAGCGGAACCCTTACCTTATTAAGAATCGCGTCTACCCTAACTCTCAACTAAAATTTCCTTTATGAGGTAATTTTTAACCGCATGGGTAAAAAGAATCACAAAAAAGCAATCCGTAGTTTGACTCAACGAGTTGCTGAGCATCAGGAAAAGATTAGATTGGAATATGACAAGGAAAACCCAGATGAGGGATTAATTGCACATTGGGAAAAGGAAATTCGTGCGTTTGAGAAGGGTATTCAGCAAGCTCAAAAACGGTTAGGGAGGTAAAGATGCAAATTAGCGATCGCCCCATTGCAATTACAAATCCTACTTTGAGGGGGTTAATTAAGGAGTTAGGCAATGAATGCCGCAATGTCACGGCTTTGATTAATCAACTTCAATTGCCACACTTAACCGCAACACAACAAGCCGAAATCTTAGCTGAACTTCTGTCTGCTACGATTCATCTTCATGTTCATTGTGACGACGAATTCCAGGAGTTAATCGCTAACGAAATGGAAACGTTGCCCGATGACGACGAAACAGATGAATAGCGATCGCCCTGAAGAAAATCTCCTTAACCTCTAATGAGATGATATAGAATGAGGCAAAAGAATTATCCACATCTCACCGGAGGAACAGGTGGCAAACCCAGCCATTCGCGTGTTTTACTCCTATTCTCGTCAAGATCGAGAGATGTGCGATCGCCTGGATGAGCATCTGTCCCATTTAAGACGCAGCGGCAAAATTGTGCCCTGGTGTGACCTGCAACTGGAACCCGGTAGCGAGTGGGAGAAAACGCTGCTGGAGAAACTAGAGACAGCCGATATTATTCTATTGCTGGTCTCTGCAAGATTTTTGGCATCTGACTATTGTTCTAACACTGAGTTAAGACGGGCGATCGATCGCCACAACAGTAGAACAGGCAAGATTTCACCAAGAACTACAGCAAGCATTAGAACAACAACAGATATCGAATCAACAATCTGCCTCAACTCCATATGCATCTCTGCCTAGTAACTATGCATCTTCACAACGGAGACAAACTCATCAATTCCCCTGGAGACGTTTACCTTGGTGGTGGTTAGCTTTCTCTATATTGGGATATACCGTTACAGGTAGTGTTCTTTCTTTCACGGTTGCTCCTTGGTGGCTATGGATTTTGACTGTGGCTTGGGTTGTGACTGGGACTGTGGCTGGGACTGCGACTAGGGCTGGGGGTGAGACTGGGGCTGGAGATAGGGCTGTGGCTGTGGCTTGGGTTGTGGCTTGGGTTGTGGGTGTGGCTGCGGCTAGGGATGCGACTTGGGCTGTAAGTGTAGCTGTGGCTGGGGCTGAGGCTGGGGCTGGGATTGAATTATTAAACTATTTCAATAAGCTGCAAACTTTTCTGATTTTGAGTGGAGTTTCACTTGGAGGGTTGGGGTTGGGGTGGCTGATTGGAGCAACTCTTCAGTCGATGGGAGTTGAGCTTCCATCAAGGTAGGTCAGTGAGTTCAGATCTGCGACTTCTCCAAGAAGTCGCAGATCTTTGCGAGAAGGGGCAATGCGAAGCAGTTCCGAGAAGGGGCGATCGCCCTGTTATGATTGCCACAGAATCGGTAAGCCTGAGCCAAGTCATGAATCCAGATCAAGTCATTTTTAGTACCAAGTGGTTTGTTATCCGCGAGAGTTCCAGAGGGTTTCAATACTTTGAGCGCAGGGGCAAAGACTCAATTGGCGTGTTTCTGGTTAGAAAAAGGACTGAGGCTCCGGGACACTATGATGTGCTGATTCGGCAACAACCCTTGTGCATCGACAACACCGAAATTGACGGTATGTTGAAGCTATTTCCCTGTCCTATCACAGGGGCGATCGAAGAAGGGGAATCACCAGAGGTGACTGCCGTTCGAGAAGCCTACGAAGAAGGGGGATATACCATTGAGGTAAAATCTCTGGGGCACTATGTTGTCGGTACTCAAACGAATGAAATTTGCTATCTCTATTACGCTGATGTCACAGGGGTAATTCCCGATGATCCACCCCAGGATGGCAGTTATTTTGAGTCAATTAGCCGCAACGAATGGCATCCGTTAGACTATCTGAAATCCTGTGATTACTCGGCTTGCCAGATTGGATACACCCGATTGCAAGAAGTTCTTCCTTAAAAAATAGAATGATTAACAGTGCTTGTTTGACTGTTGATTATTAAAAGGGGAACGTTGAGCTATGCGATGTGCAGTGATTAGTCGGGCAGGGCAAGTTTTAGCCAATGGCTATTTAATGCTTCACCGCGAGGAAGATGGTGAACTGCGGCTCGACCTGCGAACAGACGGGGGGCGATTACTCCAGGGTGGGTTGATTGGCGACGATGGAGATATGACTGCCGCTAGCCAAGCCCTGTTTCGCCAGTTCTTTGAGGTCTGGGGTATGAGTGATGTCACGTTGAACGTCACGATTCGGTAGAAATGGGCCGTACCTTCTACCTGTGATTGGTTAGCCTCGGCGGTTGGCAAACCGACCTGGGGAGACGTTATTGGCTTGGTCAAAATAGGAGCGGAGCACTCGTCGGCTTAAGGCTCTGCCCAACCCTGACCAGGCTAAGTAGCTAATAAGGAATGTGAGAATTGCCGCGAAAACAAGGGATGGCAGAACTGGAACACCTAAAATTTCCAGTCCAGATGCAGCTGCTATACAAATACCACCCATGACACCTGAAAAGGGCAAAATCACTTGCAATCTACCGCCTTTAGGCAACGAATTGGGTGAGAAATTTTTAGCCCAGTAATCCATGCGTTGTCGAACAACGATCGCCAGGGGTAATGCACAGGCAAGAACAATCAACAAACCAGCCACCAATAAAAAATAGGGAGGCTCAGGTCTAGCTGTTGCGAGGTTATTAAAATCGTCTAAAGAAATTAACCAATCCATTAGCTTTAAAGTCAGTAGAAGGACAAAAAAAGAACTTTCGGGGCTTAACCCAGGGGAGATGTTTTCCCAGCTTTTATAAAGTTGTTTAACAAGACAATATCTCTCGGTTCAGACTTGATTTCCCCTGCTCTTTAATTAGGGGGATGCTAAGGGCGGGGGGATCTCCAAAGGTTAGTCATTATCCAAGAAGTATTGGTTTAACGCGGGTGAATGTAGCGTGAAGAATCAGTAGACACCAGCTAATTGCGTACCTTCAGTTCCGTAATTCAGCCAAACTCATCTCAATCTATAAACAGCTTCATTGCACTGCATGAAAGTGCAAATTTACTCTAGCCCAAGAGTCAATTTGTGAACTAAAAATGTGGTGCTAAAGAAGGGGGAGGTATTAAGCCATAGGGTTAACTTTTTGCAGATCAAGATCGCTTGACGTGAATTCGGGATAAGGATTCGGCAGTTGACATCGCAGCTATAGGAACAAAAGAAACAAAATCGGTCTGCGTCGGTTTGTCATACCGATTTAATGTTTGATTGTGGCAGATCACTGGGTAGGGGCGTTTCGCGAAACGCCCTTACGGAATCATGTGCAGCGAAGCCAATTCAAATTGGTATCAAATCCTGCATCTTCCAAAGTCTGCATCGGCGGATTTCGCCTCGATAGCCGCGAATTCATTCGCCAGACTCTTAAACTGAACTGACATTATTTGAGTTAGGCATCACATCCAGTTCACATCTATTTTTCTTTGAAGCGACTCCTCTTTAGATAGGTTAAAGAGATGGTTCTAATGACAGACTACAAAGATAAAAGCGATGAATAGCATAGGGAAATCTCTAAAAAATGAGGACTTTAAACATGCAAACGACTACAAAACCAGACATTAATTCCACAACAGATTTACCTTCTGTTTACCCCTCTTATAACGGCACAGACCGCAACTCTTTTCTCTTTGGTTGGAACCCCCAAGCTGAGCTATGGAACGGGCGGTTTGCCATGATTGGCTTCGTTGCCTACCTGTTGTGGGATGCAGGCGGATATAGCATCGTCCGGGATGTGTTGCATCTGATTCGCTAACGCACTTATGACTCAGGCGATCGCCCCGGTTGCCGAGTCTGACCATCGCCAGTCAGTGCCAGGTTTGTGGACGTAGCTCCTGTTGAT
Source organism: Oscillatoria sp. FACHB-1407 (assembly GCF_014697545.1). Lineage (GTDB taxonomy): Bacteria > Cyanobacteriota > Cyanobacteriia > Elainellales > Elainellaceae > FACHB-1407. The sequence continues at coordinate 34,050 of NZ_JACJSA010000018.1, forward strand.
TCATGATGTTGAACAACGGCTTTGAGTTTGCTATAAAACTCGGAGCTTTCCTCAGTTGGAATAAACTGATGAATCGGATGTTTTGCAGCATCTGTTCTAGACCAACTGGCACGGCGATCGACACCAACTGGCTCTAGACTGGCTTTTGGTTTAAAAGTTTGGATGGGCAACTCTCCCTGTCTGACTTCAGGCAGCGATTCGATGGTGGGTTGCTCATCTGACACGGTGGACTCTGCGATCGCCCCCAAGATGGGCAAACGGGGAGCAGTATCCTGAGAGCCACGACTGGATGCAGGGGACACGGATGCGGGCGACTCAGCAGGCAATTCTGGAACGGATGCCTCCGGGTCAGCATCTCCCGTGGGTGCGGTTGGTTCTTCTAAAACCGATGGTTTAGCGTCAGAGGTCGGGGACACAGTCGCCCGCAGTGGGTCAGGCAAGGCGGTGAGAAGTCCTCGATAACTGGGAAACTGACTGCAAATAATACGCTCAAATTCGTGGTTGAAGTGATGGATAGGGTGTCCCCGTCGCCGCCACAGGGTCAGAATTTGTTCAACTGACACCGCTTTGTAGCGACCCTGATATAGAGCTTCAATCACTGCCGATCGCAACCAATTCACCGGATAGTCTCGTGACCAGTGATGCACCAAAGCTTCAGCGGTGTAGCCGCCGAGGTCGAATCCGTAATGTTTCAGTAGCTCAACAGCATGGGTCGCCGCTGAGTCTTTGTCCAGTTCAGTCATCGCTACAGCACTGAATTCAATTGCGCGATCGCTGCACTCCCCCATCGACTGACCCCGTTTCAGGGCTACCCGAAAACGGCTCTGGGGTTGTTCCCCAGTTAAAGTCGCTGATCCGCAGGCTCAGTGAGCCTACCTCTCTAACGGGATTGTATCGCAGAGAAACGGCGTATGTTCGTCTACTGTACTCCAGGATATAGTCAGTATCGATTTCGCTATCTCTGTCTAAATTGATAGACGATTGAAATCCAATCCGCAACGGACCATACAGTTGTTGCACAATTCCAAACGAAAGTACCTGCCTGTCTACATAGCGGTCAAACAGGAAAGGGGATTCGCCACCCTGAGCCGTGAGCGAGTAAGCCAAAATCACGGCAGTGTAGTCTAAGAAATCGCGTGAAAAGTGCCCAAACTGACCCTGAAGGCTCACAGTCCCAGTCAAAACGGGTTGCGTATCGCCATTACTGTAGCCACTAAACACCCCACGAACTCCGGCACTGAGCGCAACATAAGGAGTTAAGGGGTAGGGCGAATAGCGCAAGCCCTCCTCAGCGGTCGCAGGTAATGCCGTACCAGTCCAGAGATAAAATCCTCGGCTGAGGGCTGCACTGAATTGATACCGGGTTAGATCAACTCGGTTATCTTCCCGAATTGGTTCCAGCAAATCAATCTGATCTGTATCGGCATTGATGTATTGCAAACTCGCCTGATAGCTCAACCCAATCTGAGAATCTCCCAGGGTGTATTGGGGTGAGGAGATCACAAGTCCAACACTGCTTTGCACCGTTTGAAAGCCCAACGAACCGTTAAAGAGGCGATCGCGATAGCTGTAGTCAAAGGCAAACTCATGTCGCCAGAGTTGTTGACGCAGACGGATACTGGCTCGAAATTCTTCCTCGAAGTCGTTGGAGTCAAGGCTCGTAAAGACCGTCGTCGCTCGTAACGCCGTTGTAGGGCTGAGGTCAGCATCTAAGCGGGTAATCAGTCCGTAGTTTCGCAGGTTAGCAAAATTGCCCCCGTCGTCAAACGCCCGTTGCAGCAAGATTTGAGGCGTCACGGTAAAGCGCACAGCAGGAGTTGCGATCACCTCAAACCCCCGTTGAACGTACAACCCTCCCCGATCTTCCTCATCAAACCCAAATTGCAGCAACCCCGGATCACGGCGGCGGCTATCGAGAATGACGCGATCGCGCAGCAATGGAATCTGTAACCCCTGATCAAAGACGAGGCGAGGATTACGGGCACGAATTTCGCTGCGGGTTGGTGTCAGGCGCGTAAAGGTGACCCGATTCGATCGCAGTTCTAACTCAGGGGGCGAGAAGGGATCGTTCGTAATACGGACGTTGGTCGCTTCCCAGCCATCCGCTGTGAAATCAATCTGGTCTGCCTCAAACCGCAACCGTCGGATGTCTCCACTGGCAGCCTGGGTATCAAGGTCACGTCCTCCACCACCGCCAACGGTAATCGAAATCCCACCGGGGCTAAAAACCCCCTGAGCAGGCTGACCCGAAGGAATGCGTTCAGTAATGGGGCGACCACTCAGCGTTCCAGCGGTAATATCAGTCGGCAGGGCAGGTGCCGTATCTTGATCAATCGTGGACAACAGAATTTCGCCACTGGCCCCCGCGACATCGCCCTGTTGTTGCACAAAGTTATAAACAAATCGGCTCCCGCGCAGCACTTGATCCCCGCGCGTCAGCACAACGTTACCTTCTGCCACAGCGATACGATTGGGCAAGTTAACCCGCAAGCGATCGGAAGCTAACACCGTCCCCCGAAATCGCATGATTACATTGCCCTCAGCAAAAAAGACCTGCTGAACGTTGTCGTACTCCTGTCGGTCTGCCGTCAGTTCCACAACTTCTCCAGTCCCAGACGTGTCCAGTGGCACCGTCGTTGGTTGATCAGGAGATGGGGGCGCATTCTCTGGCGTTGAGGGCACAGGCGGAGCCGTCGGATTCCCTTGCCCCGGAATAATCAGAATTTGATCATTGGGATCGTCGGGATCAAGCAGGGTGCCGGGAGTCCCTGGGATTTGAGCCAACTCTTCCAGCACAGGCAAGCGCAACCGTTGCAGGTCGGCGTGTAACTGCTCACCCTCTCGCTCAATTTGTTGGCGATCGCGATAGGCAATCGGTCGAAAGGTCGCAACTGGTGATTGGATTTCGCGTCTCTGACTTGCCAGTGGTTCAAAGGTTCGACTGGGTGGCGCGATCGACGCTTTCACCAGATCGGCGTCCAGGGTTGAAACACCAAACGCCATAGGGGGTGGCGCATCAAAGGGTGGCGCAGCCTGGTTGACCTCTAACGGAGAACCCAGAGCCGTAGAACGAGTTGAGGCTCCCTCATTGACATTGCTGGCTTGAATACCACAGGAAGAAGGCGATCGCTCAATTGAGCAAACCGCTGTAGGAGTAGGGGTTGATGCCGTAAGAGAGGCTGAAACAGCCGCCCGACCTGTGGGTACGGATATCGGCTCTGATACAGGTATCTGCCCCGACTCAGGCGGTTGCCCGGACGTCGATACAGATCCTCCGGGCATTATGGCGGCTGAAGATTGAGCAATAGCCTCAGGTGAGACGACGGTAACCAGGGGTGGGGGTGCGGGCGGCGGAACCGGGTAGGGCATACTTTAGCAAAACATTTTCACAGACAGCCCAAACAAAGGGACTTCAGCCGTCCTCAATGCAGGCTTATCGCCTCAAAACAAGAGACTGTTCTCTATTCAAGATCCCGACGCTTGGGGTTACGAGCCGGATCGTTTGACAGAAAACCAAAGACAAACAAGCCGATAAAGAAGGCAACAACGATATACACCACAACCTTGAGCGTCAGCATGTCACATCTCCAAAAACAGGCATTCCTATCATATAGGAATGGTGTCCCTTTTTTAGGAGTGACCGATTGGCTCGGTGGCAATCCCTTAGCAGAGTTGAGTCAGAGTGACGTGAAAAAGGGCGATCGCGTTCCTGGAGAATGGGGAGTGGGGAATGGGGAGTGGGGAATGGAGTAGAGGGGTAATGGATGTGTTCAGAATTTTGTGTAAAAGCAGATTTTGCCTTCGTTCTACTCCCTTACTCCCTCACTCCCCATCTCTCTTCTCAGCAAACGTAGCATTTTGTAACCTTCCGTAAGGTAACTGCTCAAAGGGTAATCTCGTGATGATAAGCTAGCGAATGCTCAGAGAACGTTAAGCAGAGACGATTTAATATGACCGGATTAACCCAAGTTCCTTATCTACTGCGGGCGACTCGCGGTGAGACGCTTGACCGTCCCCCCGTTTGGATGATGCGACAGGCAGGACGTTACATGAAAGCCTATCGGGACTTGCGGGAGAAATATCCATCTTTTAGAGAACGGTCAGAAAAAGTTGATATTGCCGTTGAGATTTCGTTACAACCCTGGCGTGCGTTTAAGCCCGATGGAGTGATCCTGTTCTCAGATATTCTCACGCCTCTACCTGGTATCGGGATCCCCTTTGACATCATTGAAAGTCGTGGTCCCATCATTGATCCGCCGATTCGCACCGCTGAGCAGATTGAGAAGCTGCATCCAATGGATCTGGACAAGTTTGGCTTCATTCAAGAGATTCTTCAGACGTTGCGTCGGGAAGTGGGTAACGAAGCCGCTGTTCTAGGCTTTGTAGGTGCGCCATGGACGTTAGCTGCCTACGCGATCGAAGGCAAGAGTTCCAAAGATTACGCTGTAATCAAGAGTATGGCGTTTTCTGAACCGACGATGTTGCATCGTTTTCTGAGCAAGCTGGCAGATGCGATCGCCGCTTATGTGTGTCACCAGATTGAGGCTGGAGCACAGGTGGTGCAGATGTTTGACTCCTGGGCAGGACAACTCAGCCCTCAAGATTATGAAACTTTTGCATTGCCCTATCAGCAACAGGTCGTGCGTCAGGTTAAAGCTCAATACCCCGACACGCCGATGATCCTCTACATCAGTGGCAGTGCGGGTCTGTTAGAGCGTATGGCGCAATCAGGCGTTGACATTGTGAGTGTTGACTGGACTGTTGACATGGCAGAGGCACGACGTCGCTTAGGTCCAAACATTGGCGTTCAGGGCAACATCGACCCCTGCGCGCTGTATGGGTCGCATGGCTTCATCCGCGATCGCATCCTCGACACGATTCGCAAGGCAGGCAACCGGGGCCACATCCTCAACCTGGGTCATGGCGTATTGCCGACCGTTCCAGAAGACAACGTCCGGTTCTTCTTTGAGGCAGCCAAGCAAGCAGACCAGTTGCTGGCAGTGAGCCGTTAGAGGCGATCGCCCCTCAAGGGTAAACCATACATCAATTGGTTTGGAATTGTTTGAACCAGGCAAGGGGCTTAAAGCCCCTTGTTTTTTGGTGACCCTATTCAACACTTGATCATCCCAATTTGAATTGGCTTCGCTGCACATGATTCCGTAAGGGCGTTTCGCGAAACGCCCCTACCCCGTGATCTGCCACAATCAAACATGAAATCGGTATCAGATTTTTTGGGAATTTGTCCTGATGAGGTACGCCTTCCTGGGAAGAAGGGAATGGTAGATGCACCCTGATTTAATCCCTGGCTCACGCTGGGGATTTTTTATTGACAGGTTGATTACGAGGAAGATGGGGCGTTGCGGAGCCGTTCTGAGGGTGGGGCGATCGCCAACGCCACTGTAAACGTGGTCACTCCGGTTGTGCTACTCACGGTTACGGTGCCACCCAGATGTTCGGTTAACTTCTTCACCAATGCCAGTCCTAGTCCAGTGCCCCCGTGCTTCCAGGGGTCACCATTGGGCACCCGATAAAATTTTTCAAAGACTCGTGATAACTCGTGACTGGGAATTTCTACACCTGTGTTTTGGATGTGGATCTCCAAGAGGGTTGGGGCGATCGCACCGCTTTGTCCCGGGCGTGGGGCACTGCTGAGGGTAGCGGAGATGCTGATCCGCTCACCGGGGGGAGTGTACTTACAGGCATTGTTGAGTAACTCGGTGAAAATCCGCTCCAGGCTCACGCGATCAGACACCAGGGGAGGAAGATCATCCGGCAGTTCAATTTCCAGGTGTTGATTCTGTTTTAGAGCGCGAGTTTCAAATGGCTCAGCCAGATGAGGCAACCAGCTTTGGAGATGAATGATCGACGGCATCAGGTCTTCTATCCCTGCATCAAGGCGTTGCAAATCGAGCAGGTCGTTAATTAATTCAATTTCGCGCTGGCATTCATCCTGCAAAATCTGTAGATAACGGCTTGCCTGACTCGTTTCGCTGTCATACAGCCCCTCTCGTTGCATCAACACTTCCAGCAGATGAGCCGCTAAGTTGATGTTAGACATGGGAGTCCGCAATTCATGAGACACCGTAGACAAAAAATCATCTTTGAGTTGGTTCAGTCGTTCTAACTCTACAACCTGGGCTTGAACCGCTTGATAGAGGCGAGCTTGACGAAGGGCGATCGCACATTGATTAGACACCTGTTGCACTAACCGCACCTCTAACTCGCTAAACGAAAGGTCTCGATCTTGAAAGAGCCACAGGTCACCAATGACCCCTTGATCATCCTGGATGGGGCAAGCAAGAATGGCGTATTTGTTTTGGATCGGGCGAACAGTGTCAACTGCGATCGGACAAAACTGCACCCACTGCCCTTGCAACAACTGACTATAGATATCAGGGGCTGTGATTAGCTGTAGCTGTAAACCAATTGCAGGAGGCAGCGATCGGGTGTACTCATGGCGAATGGTACAAACCGTTTGGTCTAACTCGTAAATTCCAGTGTCACAGCAATCGACGCCCAGTTCCAGTGCCAAGGCTTTCACGACTGATTGCAAAATCTGATCTTCATCCAACGAGTCCCGCACACTATCGGTGATTTGTTTCAACACGGCCTCAAAGTCCAGAGCTTGCTGTAGTTGCGTCGTGCGCTCTAGCACTTGTTGCTCCAGGTTGACGTTCAGTTCGTTGACTCGGCAATACAACTCCGATTGTTGAATTGCAACCCCAACCTGAGTTGCCAGTTGTTTGAGCAGATCCACTTCAGCGGCGTGCCATTGGCGAGGTTGACTGCATTGATGAGCAATGAGCAACCCCCACAGCGTCGTGTCAGACGATTCATTCTCAGGTAAAGCCCTCTTGCTTACCTCACCCGGCGTGGTGTGGAGCGGTTTTTGTGAAACGAGTGTCGCAGGTTTGAGTTGCAGAATCGGCACCACTAAATTTGCTCTAACCTGCACTGACTCTAAAAACTCAACATAACAGGGGTTCAGCGAACTGGCGCGAATATCTTCGACAGCAACAACTCGCCCCCGACAATAAGGCTCAACGTAGGCACTCCTAAAGCAAGGGTCATATATCGTTCTACCCAATACGGAGAACGACGGTTGGACAACCGACTCGACCGCAACTAATCCACTCCAATCAGGATTGAATCGATAGATCAAAACCCGATCCGCTTTGAGCAATTGCCGCACTTGATCAACGGTTGTCGTTAGTACCTCTTCTAAATTTAGAGATTGCCGAATCGCCTGAGTCAAACTACTCAGCAACTGTTCTCGTGCAACCGCCAATTGCAACTGTTCCTCTCGTTCTTGCAGGGCTGCATTCGCTTGACTCAACGCAGCTGTACGCTCTGCAACTCGTTGTTCTAGCTCTGCGTTAAGCCTGCGAATCTCGACTTCTGCTTGTTTGCGTTGAGTCATGTCTCGCAACACCAACAGCAAATAGTTGTCAGAACTGTAGAGAGTTGCAACATATTCCAGATCATGAATCGTTTCGTCAGCCGCTCTAAAGCTAATCTCTCCAGTGGTCTGTCCGTGAGTCAGACAACGCTGTCGTAGCGTTGCCAGATCCAACGTTACCAACAACTGGCAAGTCAGCGCATTGGCAATCACTCCGTTGAGAGAGCTGCTTTGCACCACTCCACCACACTCGGTTTCAGCGTATCCCAATAACCGACAACCCGCTGGGTTAACCGCGACTAATTGCCCTTCGCTATCCACCATGACTGTGGCATCGATCGCCCCCATGAACAATGTTTGCCACAGCAGATCGTCAGATTGCGGGATATTCAAATGAGATGAGGAGTTGGGTAACCGAGCTGATGAGGATTGAGATGACATTTTGTGTTGTAACCCACGTTGTACATTCAGGCGATCGCAGTTTTTCGTGACGAGCCTGTAACGTGAAAACGCTGGAGATAGAGATGAAGACACTACAACTGACGCATCATCAATGGCAGGAAATCCATCTGATGAAGTTCAACTTGAAGTTGGAGAGCACCCGTGAGAGAAATACGCAGCTGTTCAGTGTAGCTGTATCAAAACTCTCTCTAGAATCCCGTAGTTCTTTGAGAGATGTGTTGAACTCTACATAAAAAGTAAGAAAAGTGTGTCGATAAATTTGTAAATTATGACTCGATTCCCACTCATAACAGTTCTACGATCCACCACTCACCTTTGCCTTGTAGCCCAACTGTGTCAACACTTGCACAATCTTTTGAGTGTGATCCCCCTGAATTTCGATCTCACTCTCCTTCAGTGTACCGCCTGCCCCACATTGAGCCTTGAGTTGTTTTAACAATGAGGTGAGTGTCTCCGGTGTAGTCTGAAACCCACTAATGACCGTCACTGTTTTGCCCTTGCGTCCCTTCCGTGATGCCTGCACTCTGACCTGTTGTTGATTGGGAGGCAAATCCGGCACACCCCGCTCTAACGCCTTAGCCGATTCAGCGTTGCCAAACTCACGATAGACCACCCGTTGTGAATCAGGCTGAGAGTTAGATCCGGAAGAAGTGCGTTTAGAAGCCATCTGAATCAGAAACAAAGAGCAAACACCTAAGCTTAATTATGCTTGATCTGCGGAGGATAGAAATAGATTGATTAGCTCTTGCGATCGCTCACAGGTTGCGGTAAAAAACCTGAGTTCAGGATAAGGATCTTGGCGGCTGAAACCGCCGCTACAGGAACAAAACCGACCCACGTCAGTTCAGCAAACCCTTGATTTTCCTCAGTCCAAGAAGGCGGACTTGGTTCTGATAGCCGCCAATTCATTCGCCAAATCTGAAACCGAACTGTTATTCGTAGCATCAAACGAGCGACTGTTGACCACCTACCCCATCCCAACCCCGTATAATAAAAACTACTTGCATCCGTCCTACTCTTAATTGTTGATTAGCACCGTGACTCTGACTCCCATTTCTCCCCAGTCTGCCTCGGCTCAATCTTCTGTTCAACGTCCTGACGCGCTTGGTCGGTTTGGTCAGTTTGGCGGCAAATACGTCCCCGAAACGTTGATGCCTGCCCTCAGCGAACTGGAAACCGCCTTTGAGCAATATCGCAATGATCCTGAGTTTCAGCAGGAGTTGCAGGGGTTGATGCGCGATTATGTGGGCAGACCCAGTCCCCTCTACTTTGCAGAACGGCTAACTCAACACTATGCCCGTCCCGATGGGAGTGGAGCGCAGATTTATCTCAAGCGCGAAGATTTGAACCACACGGGTGCTCACAAAATCAACAATGCGCTGGGTCAGGTATTGTTGGCAAAGCGAATGGGCAAACAACGCATCATCGCAGAGACAGGAGCAGGTCAGCACGGTGTCGCAACCGCAACGGTATGTGCGCGATTTGGGCTGAACTGCATCATTTATATGGGCGTTCACGACATGGAGCGGCAAGCCCTTAATGTCTTTCGGATGCGCCTCATGGGAGCAGAGGTGCGTCCCGTTGAGGCGGGCACCGGAACCCTCAAAGATGCGACCTCTGAAGCGATTCGTGATTGGGTGACCAACGTAGAGACGACGCATTACATCTTGGGATCGGTGGCTGGACCTCACCCCTATCCCATGCTAGTGAGAGAATTTCAGGCAATTATTGGAGAAGAAACGCGATCGCAGTGTCAGACCGTGTGGGGTGGGTTACCTGACATTCTCCTCGCGTGTGTCGGTGGCGGTTCCAACGCCATGGGGCTATTCCACGAGTTTATTGATGATCCTACCGTGCGCATGATTGGCATCGAAGCGGGTGGAGAAGGTGTTGACTCCGATAAACACGCAGCAACACTAACCCGTGGGCGCGTCGGGGTGCTACACGGGGCGATGAGTTATCTGTTGCAAGATAGCGATGGCCAGGTGATTGAGCCGTATTCCATCAGTGCCGGACTCGACTATCCGGGTGTGGGTCCAGAGCACAGCTTCCTAAAAGATTCTGGTCGCGCAGAATATTACAGCGTCACTGATAAACAGGCGTTAGAAGGGTTGCAACGGCTTTCTCGCTTAGAGGGCATTATTCCTGCGCTAGAAACAGCCCATGCGATCGCCTATCTGGAAACGCTGTGCCCCCAACTGACGGGCAACCCCCGGATTGTGATCAATTGCTCTGGGCGAGGTGACAAAGATGTACAGACTGTCGCTAAAATCCTCGATTTGACATAGAACATTAGAAACCTTTGCATAGGGATGCTGCGTCTTGATCAACGGCGTTTACATCAACGATGTTGACTATGAAATTCTTTTCAGACGCAGCCATTCCAGACTGGATGAAACCACGAGCCACATGGGCTAGAGCTTCAGTGCTGCTGACCGTTAGCAGCCTAATCCTTGGTGGAGGAGCAATCGTCCCATCGATCGCCCAACAACCTCCCCGCACGTCTCCCAGTCCGACTCCCTCCGCCACCTCAACTGAGGCGTTAGAACAGGCGATTCATACGCAGATTAACCAATATCGACGCGATCAGGGATTGCCCCCTCTGACCCTCGATCCCCGTATTAGCGAACAGGCGCGATCGCACAGTCAGGCAATGGCAGCAGGACGTGTGGCGTTTGGGCATGATGGGTTTAACCAGCGAGGTTCAGCGATTCGCCGGACGATCGCCTGGAATAGCATTGCTGAAAATGTGGCGACCAATCAGGGTTACTCTGATCCCGATCGACGGGCTGTTACGGGATGGATCAACAGTTCAGGACATCGCCAAAACATTCAAGGACAATATAACCTGACTGGGATTGGCGTAGCCCGCAATAGTCGGGGACAATATTATTTCACTCAAATATTTGTTCGTAGTCGGCAAAATTAACCATGGAATCTGACGCCTTTCAATTGTGCGATCGCGACCTTTCGCAAGACCTCTTAGAGCTTTATCTGCAATCCGACGAAGTGGCAGTTGACACCGAAACGATGGGGTTACTGCCTCAGCGCGATCGCCTTTGTTTGGTGCAACTCTGTGATCCCCAGGGGCATGTAACGGTGGTTCGCATTGCTCAGGGACAAACCTCTGCCCCCTATCTGCAACAATTACTGGAACATCAGCAATTGCTCAAGGTATTTCATTTTGCGCGATTTGATCTGGCAACCTTGCAATATCACCTGGGTATTGAGGTCAGCCCTGTTTTTTGCACAAAAATTGCCAGCAAACTCGCTCGCACCTACAGCCCTAAACATGGCTTAAAGGAATTAGTGCTAGAGCTAGAGCAAATTGAACTTGATAAAACTGCCCAAAGCTCAGATTGGGGAAATTCTGCCAACTTGTCGGTCGATCAACTCCGCTATGCAAGCGGTGATGTGCGCTATTTGCTATCCGTGCGGCAAAAACTCACCGATATGCTCAAGCGAGAACAACGGTGGGAACTTGCAGAACAATGTTTTGCCTGCTTACCGACTTTTGTTGCGCTGGATCTGCTGCAATATCAGGGCATTTTTGAGCACTAGTGCATCCAATCTCAGCGTCAGGGCACTACCCCCAGTGAATTAACCGGAGTCTGGAGTTATAGCGATCGCCAAAACCATTAGGACATTGAATTTGAGTCCTGCTGAGAGATGCGATGAATCGCGTCTGTTCCGTTGAGTGCTTTATCTTAACGGAGGTGACTACGGCTATATAGCAGTACCCACTAAAGTTAGAACGGGGTGCAGGGGTGGAACCCCTGGCTGGGGGCGCAGCCCTCACACCCTCTTATGTCCTAATGCATATGCGTAGGGCTGTAAATCATACCGATTTAATGTTTGGTTGTGGCAGATCACTGGGTAGGGGCGTTTCGCGAAACGCCCCTACGGAATCCTGTGCAGCGAAGCCAATTCAAATTGGTATCAGATGGCGATTACCGTTACTCCAGCACCTATACCCACATAATAATTGGGGTGTGAGAGTTAACACACCCCTAAACGCAATGACTATGAGAGTCTCACGCAAGCGCAGAACTTGCAATGTAGAAAAATACCAAAAACTGGAGAGGGGCGATCGCTTCTGTAGAGTATGAATCTAATGTCTGAGATCACTCTCTAGAAGCGATTTAAATGCAATCTAATTGTTCTCCGAGCGTTGAGGATTAACTCGAATAACAGTAAGAGATTGAGTTTGACGGTTACGTTGGAGCGACCAATTTAAACCTACAACAGCATAGGTTTGATTGTTGTCATTTTGAAACGTATCACCTACTGACAGAGCTTCTTCGGAGTCTAGAGTCCCCAAGAATCTCTTGTGAGCATCAATTAGCAAATATTGCATAAGAACCTTTACCTTTTGTGGCAATCTCGTTAACGAAATCTACTGTTTGAACCTGAAAGTGCCCTAATTCCAAAAAATCGCAGCGACGAGTGCTGGATTTTCTAGAAAACCCAGAAATCTGTATTGAAAACCATATTCAGAACGAACTGAGTAAGCGGGGCTAATCTTTTGTCAGGTGGTCTTATATCATCGCAAGCCGATGAAGTACCACAGACCAACCATGAGCAGCCTCATAACTGCTTCCTTATTCCCTTATAGCACTTTGTGCCTCAATTTACAAAGACCTTAGCTAAAGACAACATCAACTCTAAACGTGATCGCTTATTTCAAATGGTCTTCACATCCGTTTTTCTCTTGTCTCAGTTCTAAAAAGCCCATTGGAAAGAGTGACAGAATTACATGTGTTTCGCAAAATCTTGACGGAGAAAACTCAACTGCAAGATGGCTACTTCTATAGCCGTGTGCAAGTTGGTTCAGGACAGGGGGTTAGGAGGAATCTTCACACCTCCTTACTTCATCCAAGCAGGCACCACTATAGATAGACATTCGAGAGATTGAATGATACTGTGCAGTACAGTAAGGATGCGAAATAATTTGCCCTATTTTCGATTAGGAAAGAGTTTCATTCCCTCCACAATAGAAAAACTAGTACGTTCGACGTTAACCGTCACCGTCTAACGCCTTGCTGGACTTGATACTCCGTTAGATTCCCCAGACGTGTATTCCCGCCTCACATCAACTATTCTCGGTACTCCCACCAAAGGTTGTATTTACCCGCACTGTAGCGATTGACAACTCTAATTCACCGGAGGATAAGTTGCTAACCCGCTTGGGTGAAGTTTTTTGAACTGCTCTTCTTATATTTTTAGATAGCCTAATCATCGTTAAGTCGCCTGGAGACACCTATGACACCTCCTGAACCGTCTAACAAATTACCTGACGGCAGTCCGTCTAACGCTACTATCAAGACGACTAACGATTCTGATATCGCGATTCCCTATCGCCCCTCCCCTAAGCAAGGTCGTCCCTGGCTCACCGCACTCATGGTGCTCCTGGTTCTTCTGGGTTTAGGGTTTGGATGGCAATGGTGGCGCAGTCGATCGGCAGGTCAAGCAGGCGGCCCTCCCGGAGCAGCACAGGCGCAAGCGGCTCCTGTTGAGTTAGAGACATTGCAAACTGGCAATGTAGAAGAAGCGTCAGAGTTTGTCGGCACTTTAGAGTCTCGTAACTCAGTGGAACTTAGCCCAGAGATTGATGGGCGAGTCAGCCGCATTTTTGTCGATCCGGGCGATCGCGTTGCAGCAGGTCAACCCCTCGTGGAATTGAGTGCCGACCAACGACAAGCCGAATATGCCAGTGTGCTTGCCAGTGTGAATTCGGCGCGTGCCATTCGAGCAAACGCTACCTCTGAGTTGCAGGCGTTGCAAGCCGAACGTCTGGCGAATGTAGCAGAGGTGGAACTGCAAAATGCAGAATATCAACGTATTTCTGCTCTGGTATCAGAAGGGGCGTTTGCTCAACAACAATTAGATACCGTGCAGCGCGATCGCAACACTGCCATTGCCCAGTTGAATGCAATCGATCGTCGAATTCAAGCCTCTCGCGCCAATTTAGCAGAAGCAGAAGCAGCCCTGGCTGAGGCACAGGCAAATGCTGCCGCCTCCAACGCTCAACTCCAAGACACGGTGATTAGCGCACCGTTTGCAGGCACGGTGGGAGACATTCCGGTTAAGCTGGGCGACTATGTGCAAGCGGGTGATCAGGTCACGAGTGTGACTCAGAGCCAGGAGTTAGAGCTAGAAATCGCAGTTCCTCTGGAGCGTGGCTCCGATCTGCGGAATGGACAACGGGTTGAGTTGCTCGATGTCCAGGGCAACCCCATTGGTACAGGGCAACTCAGCTTTATCGCGCCTCAAGTGAATAGTGCAGCGCAGAGCATTTTGGTGAAAGCCAACTTTGCCAACCCCAATGGACGATTGCTGGCAGGGCAATTTGTACGAGCTCGTGTGATCTGGAGTGAAACCTCCGGTATTTTGGTTCCGACAGCGGCAATTTCCCGCTTAGGGGGGCAGACCTTTGTGTTTGTGGCAGAGCGATCGCAACCCCAACCAGGACAACCAGCCGAGGGGCAACCCCAACTCATCGCTCGTCAGCGTGAGGTTAAGCTGGGTGACTTGCAGGGCAATAGCTATCACGTTTTAGAAGGACTGCAACCCGGAGAACAAATCGTCACCTCTGGTGTATTAAATCTGGCAGATGGAATCCCCATCATGCCAATGTCAGATGCACCTCCAGCCGCACCTCAACCCCAATAGAAAGTTCAAAATTTTGAGGTTTGATTTGCAACTGTTGCAATCAAGAATTGGGTAGCTCGAAGCTTGGTGTCCCCTAATCTAGACCGCCCAATTCAAAACCCAAAATCCGCAATCCAAAATCCTATTAACCTGTTGCTCTTCTCACCCCATCAGCCCCATGTTTGCCAATTTCTTTATCAAGCGTCCTGTCTTTGCTACAGTTTGCGCTTTGATTATTTTGCTTTTGGGTGCCATTAGCATTCCGACACTGCCAATCGCCCAATTTCCTGAAATCTCCCCCCCTCAGGTGACGGTGAATGCGATCTACACTGGGGCGGATGCTGAAGCCGTTGAGAGTAGCGTCACCAGCATCTTAGAACGTGAGATTAATGGTGTGCAGGGTTTGCGCTACATGACCTCTAGTAGCAGTAATAGTGGCACCAGCACCATTACGGTTACCTTTGATGCATCCCGTGACATTGACATTGCGGCGGTGGATGTGCAGAACCGCATCTCGGTTGCCGAGCCGCAACTGCCCGAGAGCGTTCAACGAACTGGGATTACGGTGAACAAGGAGTCCAGTAACTTCTTGATGGCGATCGGGCTGTATGCCGAGAATGACCAATACGACCCGATCTTCTTGAGCAATTATGCCGATCTCTATATCTTGGATGCTCTCCGACGCATTCGTGGGGTAGGCGACGTTATTATTTTTGGCGAACGCCAATACGCCATGCGGCTGTGGATTGACCCAACCAAATTGGCAAGCCGCAATCTGACACCCCAGGATGTCGTCAATGCGATCAATGCTCAAAATTTGCAGGTTGGGGTCGGGCGAATTGGGCAACAGCCTTCTCCAGATGAACAGCTCTATCAGGTGGATTTGCGGGCGGTTAGCCGCCTCACTGACCCGGCTGAGTTTGAAAATTTGGTGCTGCGAACGGAAGATGACGGTACTCTGATTAAATTCGGAGACGTGGGAAGAGTTGAGTTAGGGGCAGAAGACTATAACTCGTTCTTGCGATTTAGAGGGAGTGAAGCGGTTGGTTTAGGGATTACTCAACTTCCGGGTAGTAATGCATTAGATGTGGCTCGCTCGGTTAAGCAGGAGTTAGAAAGGCTGCAAAATGATTTTCCTCCAGGGTTGCAATACCAGATTGCCTTTGATACGACCTCGTTTGTTGAGGCATCACTCGAAGAACTGTTGATCACGCTAATTACGGCGATCGCCCTGGTGGTCGTGATCCTCTTCATCTTCTTGCAAGACTGGCGAAATACGCTAATTCCGGCTCTAACAATTCCTGCGGCTTTGGTTGGTACTTTTATCTTTGTAAAAGCCTTTGGCTTTAGCCTCAATAGCTTGACCCTATTTGGTTTAACGCTATCAACCGGGGTCGTTGTGGATGACGCGATCGTTGTCGTGGAGGATATCAGTAAAAAGATTCAAGATCAGGGCTTAAGCCCACGACGAGCCGCATTCGAGGCAATGCAAGAATTGGCTAGTGCGGTAGTTGCGACCTCGCTGGTTTTGATAGCGGTGTTTGTACCAGTGGCATTTTTTCCGGGTACAACCGGGTCGCTCTACCGCCAGTTTGCTTTGACGATCGCCTTTGCAATCACGGTTTCCACGTTTCTGGCATTGACGCTAACTCCGGCATTGTGTGCATTGCTGCTGCGTCGGGGTCAGGGAGTTCAAAGTGGACCGTTGCGGTGGTTTTTTGATCGCTTTAACCAGGCGTTTGAAGCCGTTCGTCGGCGATATGAGCGCATACTCAATTTCGTGGTTCGCATCCGAGCTTTTGTGATTGGGCTATTTGTCGTTTCACTGGGGCTAACAGCACTGCTGTATCTCAACGTGCCGACGGGGTTTTTACCTGAAGAAGACCAGGGCTACTTTATTACCATCGTGCAGGCTCCTGAAGGGGTTTCCCTCAACTACACCGATCAGGTGATGCAGAAGATTGAGCAGGAGTTGATCGCTCTACCCGAATCTTTGGGGGTTTTTGCGGTAGGTGGATTTAGCCTCGGCAGTGGCAACATTGCCAATAGTGGAGCCATTTTCACGACCTTAAGACCGTGGTCAGAGCGCAGAGGACCAGGGCAATCGGTTCAAGCCATTATTGGTCAACTATTTGGTAAGTTTTCGACCATCACCGAAGCCAGGGTCTTTCCTGTAAACCCACCCCCAATTCAGGGCTTGGGTAACTTTGGAGGCTTTACCTTCCAGTTGCAAGATCGCCGTGGCACTGGAGATATTAATCAACTCGTGCAGGCAATGGGGCAACTGCTGGGACAGGCAAATCAGACCGAGGGGTTACAGGCTGTCTTCAGCACCTACGCCGCTAGCACACCACAACTGCTAGTTGAGGTCAATCGCGATGCAGCAGAGGCGTTACAAGTCTCAGTCGAAGATGTGTTCAACACCTTGCAAACCTCGATTGGTTCCGAGTATGTGAACGATTTCACATTAGGACAACGCAACTATCGCGTGTATGTCCAGGCGGATGAGCAGTTTCGCTCTAAGCCAGAGGATGTTGGACAGTTGTATGTCCGCTCAGCAACCGATCAAATGATTCCGCTGAGCAATTTGGTAACGTTGACCCCTCGAACAGGGGCGCAGACCATTAACCACTACAACCTGTTCCGCTCGATTGAGATTAATGGTGGTCCGGCTCCGGGCTATAGCTCTGGAGATGCCATCAACGCGATGGAGCAAGTTGCCGGACAGGTTCTTCCTGCTGGATATGGCTATGAGTGGTCAGGCACAGCTCTGGAAGAAGTTGAATCAGGAGGGCAAGCCCCGCTGATCTTCGTCTTTGGGATCATCTTTGTATTTCTGGTATTGGCAGCCCAGTACGAGAATTATTTTGACCCTCTCATTATTCTTTTAGCGGTGCCACTGGCGGTCTTAGGGGCATTGGGGGCACAATCGCTCCGAGGCTTAATCAACGATGTTTACTGTCAAATTGGTTTAGTGATGCTGATTGGTTTGGCTAGTAAAAACTCGATTTTGATTGTGGAGTTTGCCAACCAACTGAAATCAACTGGACTGTCAACCACTAAAGCCGTCGTCGAAGCCGCCCAAGATCGACTACGACCCATCCTTATGACGGCACTCTCCTCGATCGCGGGCTTCCTACCGCTGATGTTTGCCACAGGTGCAGGAGCTGGAAGCCGTCAATCCTTAGGTACGACCGTTACAGGAGGATTGTTAGTTTCTACTTTCCTGAGCTTGTTTATCGTGCCTGTACTCTACATCGCCGTCATCTCCGTGCGCGATCGCCTTCGCAAACAGTTTGGCTCTAATGAAGAACCACAACTGGATGAGGAGTATTAGAAGAGAGAAAGGATAAAGGATAAAGGATAAGAAGGGGCGCGATTTATCGCGCCTTTGAGAAGAAAAGAGAGAAAAAAGAAGAAAGAACAGGAAAAAGGGGTAGATAGGTGAATCGGATAGGCTAGCGTTAGCGTAACGTACTAGTAGATTTGTTGGATATGTTCAGGATTTTGCATAGAAGCAGATTTTGCGATCGCTCTTTTTATCCTTCATCCTTCATCCTTTATCCTTTCCTCTTATGAAACTGCCCTCACACCGCACTAAGATCGTTGCTACGATTGGACCTGCTAGCAGTTCGATTGAAGTAATTCGGCAGTTGATTCAAGCAGGCATGGCCGTGGCGCGGCTCAACTTCTCTCACGGCAGCTATGACGACCATGCGAAAACAGTTAAACTCTTGCGGCAAGCCTCTGATGAATTAGACACTCCGATCGCCCTGTTGCAAGATCTCCAGGGACCGAAGGTGCGGGTGGGGCAGTTATCCGATGGGGCGATCGCTCTAGAGGATGGAGCACAGCTAGAACTCGTTCCGTTGGAACACTACACAGGACAAGCCAACACTGTTCCCATCGACTACCCCTACTTAGCCGAGGAAGCCGAAGTGGGTTCCCGCATCTTGCTGGATGATGGCTTGCTAGAGTTTCGCATTGAGGCGATCGCGGCTCCTGGTGTCACCTGTCAGGTGATTCGGGGAGGGATGCTCAAAAGCCGCAAAGGGGTGAACTTGCCCAACCTGGATTTGCGATTGCCATCACTCACGGACAAAGACCGCCAGGATTTAGAGTTTGGCTTGGCACAAGGTGTCGATTGGGTTGCGCTCAGTTTTGTGCGCCGCGCAGAGGATGTTAAAGCCCTGCGGGCACTATTGGCGGAAAAGGGGGCCACCAATATGCCTGTTTTAGCCAAGATTGAAAAACCTCAGGCGGTTGCTCAGTTTGAGGCGATCGCCAGCGAGTGCGACGGCATCATGGTGGCGCGGGGCGACCTGGGGGTTGAGGTCAATCCAGAGAAAGTGCCCCTGATCCAAAAACGGCTGATTCGCATCTGCAATCAACGGGGCATTCCGGTGATTACCGCAACGCAGATGTTAGAGAGCATGATCAAAAATCCCCGTCCAACCCGTGCAGAAGCCAGCGACGTCGCGAACGCCATTCTCGATGGCACAGATGCCGTGATGTTGTCGGGAGAGTCGGCAGTGGGGGATTTTCCGGTGCGGGCTGTGGAGATGATGGCTCGGATTGCGATCGAGGTGGAATCCGCACTAGAGATCCCTAACCTGCCGCCAATTGAGGATGACGAAACTCATGCTATGAGTGAAGCCATCAACATTGTGGACAAGATCCTCAATTTGCAGTGTATTGCAGCGTTTACTACCACTGGCTATACGGCTCGACTGGTTGCGGCGGAGCGTCCTCGTGCTCCGATTGTGGCGTTTACTCCAAATGCGGCAGTCTATCATCGGTTGAACTTGATCTGGGGGGTAACTCCATTTTTGTTAGAGCAATCGGTTGCGTCAGTGGAGGATCTGGTGCGTCAGGTCGAACATGGGCTGAAACAGCGAGAACTGGCAACTTCGGGCGATCGCATTCTAGTTCTGGGAGGCAGCCCAATTCAGGCAGAACGGGGCACCAACTTTCTCAAAATTCATCGATTAGATTAACCTGATACCGCTTTAAATGGTTTCCAGTGCAAATGCGGACGCTCGTAGGGGCGGGTTTAGCGGTTTACTAACAGCAAACCCAAGAACTGATCTGCCAAACCCGCCCCTAACGACATCTGTCTTGATCTCCATCTGATTTGGTATGAGTTCGAGATCAGGATTTTGGCGGTTGAAACCGCAGCTATAGCCGTAGTCACCCCAGTTAAGACAAGGCACTCAACAGGACAGACGCGATTAATCGCGTCTCTCGCAGCAGGACTCCAATGCATGTCCTAATGGTTTTGGCGATCGCTATATCAGCGCAAAACCGACCTGCGTCGGTTCGCCAATCCTGCCTTTTCCGGAGTCCGCGTCGGCGGACTTTGCTTTAGTAGCCGCGAATTCATTCGCCGGGTTCTTAAACCGAATTGACGTTAGATTAAGCCATCACATTGCCCTGGGCAACTGAACTCGCACCGTGGTTTGCTGGTTAGGAACACTCTCAATGAGCAAACTTCCGCCGTATAGCTCAGCTAGACGTTTTGTCAACGCCAACCCCAATCCAGAGCCTTGCTGTTCGTGCAGGAAACGCTCAAATTGCATATAAGTCCCAACATTCGCAACTTGTTCTGGAGTCATACCCCGTCCGCGATCGCAAATCACAAGCCAAAACTCATCAGCTTTGAGGTCAGTCGTGATCGTAACAACCGAGCCCGGTCGAGAAAACTTAAAGGCATTATCAACAATTTCCTGAGCAATCTTTTGCAGGTGCTTTTCAGCGATCGCCACGCTAGCATCCTGCAAATGAATCTGCAAATCCGCTATACGGTCTGCCTGTTGAGCGATCGATTCTGCGGTTTCAGCGATCGCCCGAATGAGATGGTTGGTTTTGCTTCGTCGCAATGCGGCAATGCGGTTTGAATCGGTGGCAATTAGTTCTAACTCAGCCTGCAACAAAAAGTTTTGCGTTAAGCCATACAGTTGCTCAGCCGACCCTCGAATCATCTCCAACATTTCGCGGGTTTCAGACACGGGTTGTTTGTCGCAGTCTTCGATCAGCAACTCAGACAGGCTGATAATGGCAGACAGAGGGGTGTGCAATTCATGCGGCAACGACAGTGTAATGTTGTTTCGCAACGTATCAATGGTTTGCTGAGTTTTGCGAATGATAGCTTCCTGCTTCCGTAACTGAGCCGCGATCGCTGCCAATAACTCTGTCCGGGTAAAGGGCTTGGTGAGATAGTCATCCGCTCCCAGTTGCATCCCCTGTCGCAGGTCTGTCTTATCGGTGCGAGCCGTCAAAAAAATAAAAGGAATGGTCGCTGTCAGGGAGTTTTGTCGCAACGCCGAGAGCACTTCATGCCCATCTAATTCAGGCATCGTGACATCACACAAAATGAGGTCAGGGTGTTTACTCTGGGCTAACTCTAATCCTGTTCGACCATCAGCGGCCCCTATAACTTGAAACTGTTCTAGACCAAGCAATTCAATAATTTCTTCCCGTAGAGATTCTTGATCTTCAATCACTAAAATCTTGGTCATCATGTTTCTATAAATTTGACAGCAACTGAATTGGTTGGATTCAGGCTACTCGGTGAGCATGACAGCTTCAATCACCATGCTCCTGACCTAACAATGATGTCTGGACTAGAATACAAAATACCCTTACGGGTTGTACTAATATCGCTTTGGGGTTGAAGTCGATACAACTCAACACAGAATTAGTCCTTTAGCCATAATCATCAGGGTCAGAAGGAGTGCAGGGTTGGGACACCTGACTGGAGGCAAACCGCCCACATTTCCTCTGCCTTAACCTGGATGGCGATCGCGATAAAACAACAGATGCACATTACACCTCATATCAAACAGCATGTTGCCGACCGAGTTATTGATATATCGGCAAGCAGGGGAAGAAGTTACCCCCAGGCGGTTGCCACTTAACGAACGAAATCGGGCGATCGCTCAGGATGTGATTGCTCTGTTTCAACAGGCTCAGGGGAAGACCCAGGGGGAGCTAAATCAACACCTCCAGGCATTAGAGGGGGAGGAAACTGACTATCGGATCAAGCGTGGCTTAGCTCATTTGTTGCGAGCAAACTTCAGCACCTTTGAAGTGGTCAGTCCCCTGGAGCCTCAACAATTGCGAGAGAGAGTTTTTGCGATCGCCGCTCAAACCGTTCCCCTTCCTCAGACCGCTACCACAACGTTGGAAACGGTTGCCCAGCAATTAAGTGAGGAGTTAGGACAAGAGATCCTTCCATCTCAACTCCAGAGCGGACTCTACGCTGACCTGGTTGAAAACCGCATTCTTACCCAGTTTGAAACACCCACTCCAGATACACTACTGCACCGCTACAATCTATCCCAGGTTCAGGGAATTTTCTATAAAGCTAATCATATTCAGATCACAGCCCACCGCAATGATCCAGGGGAATACAAACTACTCTTTCGCTATCTCAAATTATTTGGTTTGATGGCGTACATCGAAGGGGACGCGGATCATGGCTTTACTATCACGATCGACGGACCTGCCAGTTTATTCAAACCCAGTACTCGCTACGGGCTGGACATCGCCAAACTGATCCCCGCCTTGTTGCATGTCACCAAGTGGAGCCTCAAAGCCGAACTCCTGATTCGGGATCAGTACAGCAATACAACCAAAACACGCTACTTTAGCCTGAATTCAGACTGTGGGTTAGTTAGCCATTACCCACCCGGCAAACCCTACGACAGCATGATTGAGTCATCGTTTGTCGATCGCTGGACGGCGTTAAACTCTGACTGGAAGTTAGAACGAGAGGTTGATCTGCTGCCGATTCCAGGTAGCGTCATGATCCCCGACTTTCGGCTGGTTCACCCCGATGGACGCAGCTTTTTGTTAGAGATCGTGGGCTATTGGCGACCAGAGTATTTGCGTAAAAAGTTTTCTCAAGTGCGCCAGTGCGATCGCGATAATTTAATCCTTGCCGTTTCAGAGCGACTCAACTTAGAGAAAGCCGGAATCAAAATCAGCGACACTCCAGCGCGAGTCATCTGGTTTAAGGAAAAACTTCTCCCCAAGTCAGTCCTGGCGGTCTTAGATGAAGGATGAAGAACGAAAAATGAACGATGAACGAAGAAGGATAAGAGAGAACGAGGATCAGTTCTTGTCTTTTCCTTCCCCGTTTTATCCTTTATTTTTTATCCCTTATCCTTTATCCCGTCTCTCCTCCCTACAGTCCCAAATCAACGGCAATCCGATGAGCGCAGGCAAATCCCGAAAATGCCACAGCATTTAGCCCCTGTCCAGGGAAGGTGCTGTCTCCCACGCAATACAGTCCGGGTACGGCGGTGCGGTTAAAAGGCATTCCCAACAAGCCCATCAACTTGCGACTGGGGATGGGACCATAGGTGCCATCATCCCGTCCCAAAAATCGGCGATGCGTCCGGGGAGTCCCTGCCTCCTGATAGTCCAGGGCATCAGAGACACCAGGAAAGATCTTGTTGAGGCGATCGATCAGGCGATTTGCGGTCTGCTCCTTTTTGTGTTGATAGTCAGTCGTGGTTAACCCCTGCCAGTCTTCAATCCAACTGGGGGTGAAGACATGCAGAATGTGGTGATTGGGTGGGGCAAGACTGGGATCAAGCAACGTTGGAATTGAGACAAAAACCGTGCCTTCTGCCGCTTCAAGGTTTGTCCAATCCTCCAACAAAATGTGGTGACACTCGGTTCCCACAGGCAAGGCATCGGCTTTGATGCCCAGGTGTAAGCTAAAAAAGCTGGGGGATTTTTGGTAGCGTTGCTGCCACTTTTGCTCAGAGCGGGGCATTGCCGTGGGCAAGAGTTTCTCAAAGGTGTCCCACCGAGTCGCATTCGAGACAACTCGCTTTGCTCGATACACGTCACCCGATGCGAGGCGTACCCCAACTGCCCGCCCATTCTCTTGCAAAATCTCAGTGACTCTGGCTTTGTATTGAATTTGGCTTCCGGCTTTTTCCAACCCTTCCACTAGCTTTTGAGCGATCTGCCCAACTCCGCCTTTGGGATAGTTGATGCCGCCATAGTGGCGATCGCTAAACACCATGCCAGCGTTAATCATTGGGGTGCGATCGGCAGGAACCACTGACCAGCAGTAGCACTCCATATCGATAAACTTCAGCAACATCGGATCACTGATGTAGCGACGGGCAATATCTCCAACATTCTGCGGCAGGTATTTCACTAACCCTAGACAAGCCAGAGGATGCTGAAAGAAGACCCGTGTTAAATAACGGGGTTCCTCCAGCGAGAGCAAGTCCATCGCGTTGAGGCAATTAAACACCGTCCAACACTCATCGTAGAACTTGCGAATTCCCTGCTTTTCATGGGGAAAGTAAGCCGTTAACTCCTGCAAAAACTTCTCATAGTCGCGGTGTACCTTCAGATCCAATCCCTGCGGCAGATGGTAGTGAATCTGCACTGGATCAGGGATCGTTTCCAAACTGACATTCACCGCTTGTAGCGCACGAGTCAGCAGATTTGTAGTGCCGCGATCGCCAAACCCAAAAATCATCGACGCCCCAACATCAAAGCGATAGCCATTGCGCTCAAAATAACCCGCACTGCCTCCGGGAATTAAATACCGCTCTAGCACTAGGACATTAGCCCCTTTAGCCGCTAACTGGGTCGCAGTCACCAGTCCACCAATGCCAGAGCCAATCACAATCACATCGTAGACTTCGGTAGATGGTGATGCAGCACGAGAAACTTCAGAAACGGCAGCCATAGCTTAAGGAGAACCACGATCATCAACAGTTATCAGTGTAAGGGATGGAGGGTGCTGGGGTAATGGAGTGATGAAGTCGAAGGCTAAAGCCTAACCTGATACCGATTTAATGTTTGATTGTGGCAGATCACTGGGTAGGGGCGTTTCGCGAAACGCCCTTACGGAATTATGTGCAGCGAAGCCAATTCAAATTGGTATGAGTTCGGGATAAAGATTTTGGCGGGTAAAACCACAGCTACAAGAGCAAACCGACCTGCATCGGTTCGGTAAATCCTTGATTTTCCATCGTCCACGCAGGCAGACTTGGCTCCCATAACGGCGAACTCATTCGCCAGATGTAGAACCCAAATTGAAGCTAAAGCCTCACTTCCCTCCCATTCCTCTACTCCCTTACTCCTCTCCTTCCCTACTCCCTCACTTCCCCACTCCCCATTCCCAAAAAAAGGGGGATCAGTCTGCCGACCAACCCCACCTGCCGATCCTTTGAGAGGAGAACACTAAAATTAAGTCTATGCTTGTTGAGAAATACTGTCAACAGATAAGCATTCTTATCGAATCTATTCCGACAGTCTGTTCAATAGCCTACAGACACTGTTCATCCAAGGTAAGGCGATGACGGATGGGTTTGAAGCCAAGCCAAAACATATTGTGTTGAGATTCTGTCAAGTGATAAAGCTTATCTGCTCAATACTCCACCTGCCCCGATATCGTTACTTCGCCAACAGATCTGTAGTAGCCGTCTGAGAATAATTAGCAGTAAACGTTTGAGCTTGTTAGAGTAACTCGTCATTAAAACTAATTTGTTTAACTGCACTCTGGTATGAATAGATATGTTTCAATCGCCGGAAAAGAGTATGATAATGCAGATTTCCGAGCATCATTTTCTGCTGTTTTCTCTTGTCTTTTCCCTCCGATGGCTCTCAAACTGCGTGTCCATGTTCCGCCTCACCCTCTCATTAAGCACTGGCTGGGGGTGACTCGCGATGAAGCAACTCCATCTGTGTTGTTTCGGAGTGCAATGACTGAGTTAGGGCGTTGGTTGACCTACGAAGCGATTCGCGAATGGTTGCCAACAATCGATACTACCGTGCAAACGCCGTTAGCTCCCTGTCCAGCCACCTTTGTTAATCCAGAAACACCGATCGCCATCGTGCCTATTCTCAGGGCTGGACTAGCGTTGATGGAAGGAGCACAGGCGTTATTGCCACTGGCATCGATTTACCACATTGGTATGGTGCGCGATGAGGAAACGTTGGAGGCGACCTGCTATGTCAATAAACTGCCCAGTCAATTTGCACCTGAAACCCGAGTTCTGATCAGTGAGCCAATGCTGGCAACAGGCGGTACTCTGATAGCGGTCATGGCAGAACTCGTTCAACGGGGGGTTGATCCTGCACTGGTGCGGATTATCTCAGTGGTCACGGCTCCTCCTGCGCTACAGAAATTGGGAGGTCTTTATCCCGATCTCACCATCTTTACGGCAACTATTGACGAGGGGTTAAACGATAAGGGGTTTATCGTACCTGGATTGGGAGATGCGGGCGATCGCACCTTTGGCACATAACAGGCACGCCAGAAAGCACAGCCTCAGTCGCCCCTTTGGTACATTCCCTGTTCTGCTGATTGTCATAGGCATTTTGGGCAGCAAGCGGGTAAGCTGAGAACAATAAAGCGATACAACCGTTGGAATGATTAGGTCATCATTACTTTGTCGAGATTAGCTGAATTACTATTTGATCCAGTCATGAGTCAAGATAACTTTGTCGGTGGATTTCTTACAGGGGCTGTTGTTGGGGGTGTCGTTGGTGGCATCCTGGGCGTTTTGATTGCTTCAAAGGTCGCCAATGCAGATGCGGCTACTTCAGAAGAAACCTTTCC
The DNA here is from genome assembly GCF_014697545.1 of Oscillatoria sp. FACHB-1407. Taxonomy (GTDB): domain Bacteria; phylum Cyanobacteriota; class Cyanobacteriia; order Elainellales; family Elainellaceae; genus FACHB-1407. The sequence continues at coordinate 60,161 of NZ_JACJSA010000018.1, forward strand.
TAAACTGAGCACCAAACCTAATAAGGGCCGTAGAGGTCAACTCAAACCACCTACTGAGCAAAGTATTGAGCTTGCCCGCCGTGGTTTAGAGGACAAGATCGCTCAACTCAATGAGGCGATTGATGATGTGCGTCAACAGTTGGGTGGAGTCAACGGTACGCCCAGAGAATCAGGTGAAAAGGCGATCGCCAGAGATTCCTGAAAAAAGATCCAGGCTAAAAATCTCTGCTCCAAGATGTGACGTGAATTTATGCATATCGGTTAGACTAGGCTTAGTGTTAAACAATTAGCCCTATCGTTTTCAAGGCAAGTTTATGTCACTGGTTGGCGAGTCCCTAACTTACTTCTTGACCTTCTACTCAGTCTTGTTGCTGATTCGTGTGCTGCTGACCTGGTTCCCTAATGTGAACTGGTTTAGCCCACCGTTTAGCTGGCTCAGTCAAATCACCGATCCCTACCTCAACATCTTCCGTTCGATCATTCCTCCCCTGGGCGGCATTGACTTCTCACCAATGCTGGCAATTTTCGCGATTCAGCTACTGGCTAGAACCCTTGGAGAAATTCCTGTCTAAAAGTCAGGGGTAATTTTGTAAACAAGCTTTCTAAAATTTAACCCTCCAAAGAAAGTTTTGGAGGGTTTGTCTGCATGCAAGATTCTGTCAAGGGCGGCTGTGTAATTCAAACTATCGGCGCACTTTACCTGCAAAGCCCGACGCTTTGAATTGCTTGAGTTGCAGTGGCGTGGGTTGGTTTGCAGCAACACTGATGCGTAACTCAAAATCACTCACACCTGGCGGCACTTCTTCAATCGAACCGAGTCGGGTACGGTTTTGCATCACCGGGTTGTTGTTGGCATCGTAAACACGCCCAAACACATCGGCGTTGTAGACGGGCTTGCCAGAGTCGTTTTGGGCTTTGCCTGTAATCAGGAAACAATTGGCTTCCATGCTGGTTCCCCCAGAGGTGACCGACCCCTCCGCCATCTCAGCGGGACAATCATGATAGGTCAGGTCAATCAATTTAATCTGGGTGAGGGCGATCGCATCCTGTGTGGTGACGAAGCTAAATAGCCAGAGACAGCAGGATAAGAACGCGAGGGTGAGGGCTCGAAATGACATAGGTGATGGATAGATCTGGCTGAGACGGTTAGGTAGACGTTAGAGCATCGACAATTAGAGACTCTATCCCTCAGATTACCGTAGGTCGGTCAGTCCTAACTTGAAGAATCGTGGCACCTTACCAGAGACGATACGCACTCAGGCATATTTGTAATAATTAGAGTTACTACGTTACAATAAGCTACTCAACAGCCGTAGCCGAGGTAGTGGAGTACTGTCTTTCGGTTAGCCAGGCAACTTGACGGTAATGAGTCCATGACTGATGCTGAGATTGAAGCAGCCTTAGCCATCGCATTCAGCCAATGTGAAGCGGCAGGGATTCCCCTCAAAGGACAGCAAAAGGCGATTTTGCTCCAAGTCATGGCGCGAATTTTGCGAAATAGCACAGCAAATACTAACGGGGAGTCACGCTCCAACCCATCCAATGACAGCACCCCAAACCCCCTGGAAGACCTAACCCAAAGCCAGCGTCAGGCACTTCTGCAATTCATTCAAGAGCGAGATACACAGACCTATCCCTGGAAGATTCAACTGTTGAATGACTGGCTTCAAGGTCAGGATTCTGGCTCTGTGCAGTTTGTCCGCGAAGAACTAGGGTTGCAATGGCTGGAGCAGGTTCAACCTGTCCATATTGCTCAATATACTGACAAACTCAACCTGAAGCTAAAGGTGGGCGATCGCATTGAAGTCTCCAATAGTCTGTGGGAATGGGTACAGGACGATGGTCCCTGTTGCCGGGAGTGGTATCCCTGTACAGTAGTGGCGATCGCAGAGGAAACATTCGATGCCGCCACTGAAGACTCCGACCAAGATGACTCCAGCCTATCTACAAGCTGTACTGTCCGGTTTGACAACGGCAGCGAGTATGAGATTCAAGCCATCTATAGCTGGAACCAATATCAGTGGCGTTGGGCAAGCGCATGAGATGACAGGGGTTATCGGGTGGAGGGGCTTCACTGACTGATGCAGACTCGTACCCTACGATGTTCCTCTCGTCCAGACTCCTACTTTCCCTGAAGTTGCTCCAACAGGGATTGCCGCATCGTGTCCACAGGGACGGGTTGCTGCAACCACAATTCCAGAGCGGCGGCTCCCTGTTGCACCAACATCTCTAGCCCATCACAGGCGATCGCCCCCCTTGATTGAGCCAGTTGCAAAAATTGGGTAGGGCGTGGAGTGTAGATCAGGTCATAGGCGATCGCCCCTGGTTGCAGCGATTCGATCTCGGCCTGACTTAGCGGTGTCTCCTCTACCTTGGGATGCATCCCAATGGGGGTAGTGTTCACGACCAGACTGGCTTGAGGCAGCAGAACGGGCAACTCACTCCAGGGATAAACCGAGAGTCGCGGCACCAGAGTAGAGTCTTGCCAACTGGCATGAAACGCTTCTAATTTCTTGGGATCACGCCCCACAACCCAAGTATCAGCGCACCCCAACTGAGCACACCCCGCTACGACTGCCCTGGCAGAGCCGCCGTTGCCCAAGACCAGGGCGATCGCCCCTTGCCAATCCCGATTCATCGCCTTGAGGGGAGCCATAAACCCAATCACATCTGTATTGGTGCCCCACCATCCCTGATCTGTCCAGGCAACGGTGTTGACTGCACCAATCACCTGCGCCACCTCCGAGATTCCGCTCAACAGGGGCATCACCGTCTGCTTGTGGGGAATCGTCACGTTAAACCCCTGCACCCCGATCGCTTGAAATCCGGCGATCGCTGGCTTGAGCTGATCAGGAGCAACCGGGAAGGGGAGGTAGATGTAATCGGCTCCCAGTTGGGCGATCGCTGCATTGTGCATGACTGGCGATAGGGAATGTGCCACCGGATAACCCACCACCCCCAGCAATTTTGTCGTTCCCAAAATCATAGATTAGTCGTTCTAAACATCACAGACATACCACTGCCCATAGGCTTAAATAAAAGTGGGAGATTGATAGTCTTGACCTGATCAGGATTTAGTAAAGCTATATAGATTTAGTAGGGCTATATAAGTGTTAGGGTGAGCGCAAGCATAAATCATCAACACGGGATAGACTAGATCTCTCAAACAGATATCTTACTACTCGTCGTTTGCTTGGGCTTCTTTGACTTCCATCTGGAATGAGGTGTCAGACCCCCTAGAGTTGTGTGTCAAAATCAGTAAACGATGCATATTCAGTTACCATGCTGGGAACGTTGCTAGGTGGGCGATATAAAATTACTGCGATTTTAGGAGCTGGCGGCTTTGGTCAGACCTATATGGCAGAAGATACCGAACGTCCAGGCAACCCTCTCTGTGTGGTCAAGCAGTTTAAGCCAGCCAGCCAGGATTCGCGGTTTTTAGAAGTTGCTCGTCGTCTGTTTCACACGGAGGTTGAAACCCTGCGACGGTTGGGGCAGCACGATCGCATCCCAGAGCTGTACGGTTTTTTTGAGGAAGACCAGGAGTTTTATCTGGCGCAGGAATTTATTGATGGCACGCCCCTCAGCGACGAGTTTATTCGCAATGGACGGTTGAGCGAGGCAGATATTATCGAGTTGCTCAAAGATGTGTTGGCAACGCTGGAGTTCGTCCACACCAATCGAGTGATTCACCGCGATATCAAACCTGCCAACCTGATTCGCCGCAAGAGTGACGGCAAGATTGTCCTGATTGACTTTGGGGCAGTTAAAGAAATTCAGACGCAACTGGTTGGTGAATCAGGGCAAAGTAGCTTTACTGTTGGGATCGGTACTCAGGGCTACACTCCAGCAGAACAGTTGGCAGGCAAACCCCGGTTTTGTAGCGACATTTATGCACTGGGAATCACGGCAATTCAAGGGCTAACCGGGTTACAACCTTCGCAACTGGGCGAAGACCCCGATGACTCGGAGCTAATGTGGCGAGAGCATGTCACGATCAGCCCCGGATTAGAATTCATCCTTGATCGTATGGTGCGCTACCACTACAGCCAGCGTTACCAATCGGCAGCAGATGTGCTCACGGCACTCCAACGCATGTCAGAACTGCCCACTGACATTACCCAGGTTTCTCCATCACTCTTGCTGCCAGAGGCACTCCTGCGACAAGAAACGTTTCTTGACTCGCCATACGATTGGCGGAGCAAACTTAAACAGGGACTAAAAGTTGTGGCGATCGCCAGTGTTGCGATCGGTGGCTTAGTGTTGGGTATGCGGCAGTTGGGTGGACTGCAAGGGCTAGAGTTGGCAGCCTATGACCAGATGGTGCGTCTGCGCCCAGAATTGGCAGTTGACCCTCGCTTGCTGATTGTTGAGATTTCAGAACCCGATTTGCGAACCTTGCAACGAGCAACCCCCTCTGATGAGGATGTCGCCAAAGTGTTGGCAAACCTGCAAGAACATGAGCCACGAGTCATCGGCTTAGACCTTTATCGCGATCTGCCCCAAGACCCCGGACGTGAGCAGCTTTTGGCTCAATTAGAGCCACCCAACGTCATCGCCATTACGAATCTGGGCAATCCCCCTAATTCTGACAAAGTACCGCCTCCACCCGGTGTCCCCCCAGAGCGGGTCGGCTTCAACGATATTCCGATTGACCCCGATGGCATTGTCCGTCGCAACCTGTTATTTGCCAGCATTGATGGCACCGTCTATCACTCGTTTGCGCTACGTCTGGCGTTGTCCTACCTGGAAAAAGACAACATTCTACCGCGCAACAGTCGTCAAAACCCAGACTACATCGAGGTTAACAACGTCACATTTCCTATCCTGCAACCCAATGATGGCAGCTATCAAGGAGTGGATAGCGCGGGCTATCAAATCTTGCTGAACTATCGCGCATCGCAGGTTGCGCAACAGGTTTCGTTTACCGATGTCCTGGCAGGGAACATTGATCCTGATTTGGTGCGAGATAAGGTGGTGTTGATCGGCACAACCGCCCAAAGTAGCCGCGATGTGTTTGGCACACCCTACAGTGCTGGGCAGGAACAAGAGTTCAAGATGGCTGGGGTGGTGGTTCATGCTCAGATGGTGAGCCAACTGCTGAGTACTGTGTTAGACGGCAGACCTCTAGTCTGGTTTTTTCCAGACTGGCTAGAGGGTGTGTGGATCGTCGGTTGGGCAGTGGTTGGCGGCAGTCTTGCCTGGTGGATGCGTCATCCCGTGTTATTAGCGACCAACAGTGCTGCATTGTTGGTGGTGTTAACGGGTGGTGGGATGCTACTGTTTTTGAATCACACTTGGGTGCCTGTCGTGGCTCCGGCGATCGCCTTTATTGCCACGAATGCGGCTGTGACTGCCTATCGTTCTCACCGGACTCAACAAGAAAAACAGGTCTTAACCCAAATGTTTTGGAAAGATCGTCCGATGGGAAGCCTCAGTCGTCCTAATCAAAAATAGAGGGAATGATGGCGATTCCCACGGTACTTCCTGGCATTACGTTAAGTCGGCAACAGCGTAAAGTGTTGCGGCAACTGGAGAAGTTTACGCGCAGCCGAGAGAAACTGTATCTGCTGACGGGCTATGCCGGAACGGGTAAAACGACGTTGCTGCAAGCCTTGATCAAACGAATGCGCGATCGCGACGATTTCCGCAAAGTCGTCTTTACTGCCTTTAGCAACAAAGCCACTAAGGTTTTAGAGCGCATGTCTGACCAGTGGGATCTGGACATTGACTGTATGACCTGTTGCAAGCTGTTGGGGTTGCGTCCCGACATCGACACTACCACGGGCAAACAGGTCTTTCGAGTCGATCGCACCGGAGAGAACCACTTCGATCGCTATCGTCTGGTGGTCGTAGACGAAGCCTCCATGATCAACGCCGAAATGTGGGAACTGTTGACCACTGCCGTATCGACTCTGACCCAGCAAACCCAGATTCTCTTTGTAGGCGATATTGCTCAGTTACCTCCGGTCAACGAACCCGAATCAAACGTCTTTACCCAGATCTACAACCGCTCAGATTTGACGGAGGTGATGCGCTATGGGGGAGCGATCGCCCTACTGGCTGAAGCCATTCGTAACAACCTCACCGCCCCACAACTTCCCCCCTTTACTACAGACACCAATGGCGATCGCACGGAGGGCACCTTCTGCGTCTCTCCAACCGAGTGGGAACGGCTGTTGATTAAAGCCTTTCAGAGTGAATCGTACCAGAGTGACCCCGATTACGTTAGGGCAGTTGCCTACACCAACAACCGGGTCAATGCTCTCAACCAGCGCATTCGAGAGGCTATCTATGGCGCGCGATCTCCCGGAGATACCCACAAGGGGTCGCCCCGTTTTGTCCCCGGAGAGCGACTCGTTGCCAGTAACCCCTACATGATTCAAGAAAGCGTGATTTTGCAAACCTCCAGTGAGTGTGAGGTGATCGATGTTCATCCGGGGCAACAGGGCAGTTGGGCAGTCTGGTTTTTGCATGTCCTGACGGATGAGGGAAAGTATCGCGATATCACTGTCCTCCATGAAAGCAGCCAGTCCCAATTTCAGAAACTCCTGGAGGTTTACGCCAGTGAAAAGCGATGGCAGGAGTTTTGGGAATTGAAAAATCTCTTTGCTGATTTGAATTACGCCTATTGCCTCACCATTCACAAATCACAAGGCTCAACCTTCCAGAATGTGTTTGTCGATGTGCGGAATGCTCTGATTAACCGCAATATCCGCGAACGCAATCAATTGCTCTATGTCGCGGTCACTCGTGCAGCTAAACGGCTCTTTGTCTGTCTATAGCAGCCGAGGGGTTAGTTAGGCTGGATGACACAACGCACTGTTCTACCCCCTTACTCCCCACTCTCCACTCCCATTCCCCACTCTCTGGTTACAAAAAGTGCAACTCCACCCCAATCATCCTAAACGTTAAATATCGTCTAGAGAAATAGGTTCACATTAGGCGTTTTAGAGCGTTGAAGGAGGATGGCTATGAAGATGAATTTTGAGCAATTTTGGGTTCTGTTGATCTTGGGTTTGTCAGTTGCGTTCGTCACGGCGACAGATGCGATCGCTAGCACTCCCCCCAGACTCCCCTCCGGTGAGAGGACACCCGCTGAGATAGACCCTGACCTGCAATATCAGGAGGTGATTCGCCGCACAGTTGGGATGATTCATAACCCGGAGGCGATCGCCCTGGCAGAACGGGCAGAACTGAACATCCTTGATGTGACCTGGGAGGACACAGCACGCTACTACAACTCAGCGGTAGGACCCAACATCAGTGATCTGACCATTCAGGTGCAGCACCGTGACCCCACTACGGATGCCCTGCGCTTGCATCTGATGCCCGTGATCCGCCACCCCAACTTCTCCGACAGAACGGCAGATATCCCCCTCGATCGCTTCTTTCTCCTGGTGGGCAATGAGCAAGGTGACGACCTGCGGCGCGTGTCGTTGCGTGAGTTTTTGGGGAATATGCGGCAATACCTCAGCGAACCGGATTCATGGGGAGGACGAGAGCGATCGCTGTTAGCCGACCGGGATACCCATGTGCTAGTGAGTGCCCAAGCCTGCTTTTTGCCTGTGCCTCAAGGGGGCATTGCTAAATTCAACCCAGTCTTATTCAACTATCAATCCTCAGCGGGCAATCCAGCCGTATTGACGATTTTGGCCACCCGTGAGGGCACTAGCGTCACGATTATCGACAACCAACGCGACGCTTTTGAAGCAGGTGCAACCTGGGGGCAACGCCTGTTTTTTAACCAAAATGGGGAACGTGCCAGTCTGACAGGTCAACGCATCAGCGATTTTCGCCAGACTGAGGAAGGAAGCAACACTGCACCGCCACTGCCAACTGCCGATGATCAGAGCGGGTTGAATATGGTGATGCTGATTCAAGTGCCTCTACGGCATCGAGAACCGGAATATCGGCAGGGTGCAATATTGGGTGCTGATGTCATGATGGCTCCAGCGGCTCCAATGGGGGCTGCCAGTCGCAGTGATGTCGAAGAGGCTGTGATTGGGCATGGCGAACTGGAGGGACCCTTTACTGAAGTTGATGGGTTGCCTATCGAACGCGACCCTCGTTATCCGATTCGCGTGACGGTGCAGTTCTACAAAGCAACCAGTAATGGCGTCGTCTCAGCCACTGACATCCAACAAATTCGTCAGCAAATTGCACGGGTGTATGACGATGCCGACTATGTTGGCAGTCTGGTGGTGGATGGGGCTAGCGATCGCCCAACAGAGTACGACGGCCCCCATGAGGAGCCAAGTGACTGGTGGCAGGAGTTTTGGCAACGATATGAGCAAAACACGGGGCGATCGCGGACGGAAGCCCTTGAGCTGTTTCGCTGGTTAAGAGGAGAGAGCGATCGCCGGGGTGAATAACAGTTGCAGCTCTACATCTAGAGCCCACAGATGGAGTATGCTGATGCACATAGAAAAATCAGACCGTTTCGAGCATCGGTCAACAATCGGTTCTGTGATTAGCATTTATTCGTGTGCAGCATGGTTACTGTGGCATCTCGATTGCGTATTCCCCGTCGCTTACCAACCACTATCCTTAGTGGGTTCAGTGCGTTTGTAGGGGTAGTTGTCCTCCCATCGCACCTGACCCTGGCATCGATTCCCATTCCGTCGGAGTCTCTACAACTCGCGCAATCGAGCGAGGCTGACGAGTCTGTGGTGCCCGTCTATGAGCTTACCCCTCCCACAATGCAGCCCGCAGCGCAACCAGACAGGATGCAACCAAACGCGGTGTTAGACCATCCCAGTGTCCCATCCACTACCGATGAATACTGGGTCAGTGGTTTGTATCGCGATAACGCTGGTAACTTGTGGGTTGCCTCATGGCAAGGGTTAGCCTGCATTGACCCCAACACAGGGCAAATTTTAAGTCGATTTGTGATTGAAAACAGCACCATTGATGCGATCGCCCAAGATCAGAGCCAACACATTTGGATCGGAGCTTACGATGGCTTAAGGCGAATTGACCCCAATACAGGCATCATCACTCCCCAACCCCTGTCGCTGCCTTCTGAGCATGTTCTGTCTCTGTTAGTCGATCGGCGAGGGTTACTGTGGGTAGGGACAGACTTCGGCTTAGCCTTGGTCAATCCAGAACAAGGCACCTTAGTCACAACCCTCCAAACGTTGCCGGGGGGCACCGCCAGCACACTAGTCCTCGATGGAGAAGGACACCTCTGGGTAGGAACAATCAACGGCTTAGTGCGGATTAATACCGCCAGTGCCTTAGTCATGAGCCAGATGACTCAACTTCCGGGGCAAATTGTGCAAGCCCTCGCTGTCAGCCCAGACAATGCCCTGTGGGTTGGTACACCAGCAGGCTTACTGGTGGTCGATCCAACCACCAATACGGTGGTTCGTAACGTCACCCAATTTCGAGGACGCAGCGTCACCTCCATTCAGTTCGATCGCAGCAATAGCCTATGGGTCGGCACTGAGAATGGGCTGTTTCGGGTCAACCAAAATAATGGTGCCATCATCAGCCAGACCATTGATCTGCCCTCCAGTCAGGTTCTAGATATCATTCCTGATACGGGAAACAAAGTCTGGGTTGGCACGACAGAGGGGCTAGCGTGGATCAGCCAAACGACCGGAGTGACGCGATCGCACCTTGCCTTTAGCCGTCGCAACTTCTAAGGTTCAGACACAACATCGGCTTGAAAAAATTGATAACAATTTTTGCCTAGCCCCTTTGCCTCATACATCGCAATGTCTGCTTTCTTGATGAGTTCGTCCTGATTATGAGTATCACGCGGATAGATACTAATGCCGATGCTGGTGCTCACCAGGATCACCTTTCCGTCTAAAACAAATTGTTGCGTCAGGGTTTGTAGGATTTTGTCAGCCACTCTGGCAATATCCTGTACGCTTGGAATGGCGGGCAACAACACAACAAATTCATCTCCGCCATAGCGAGCAACCGTGTCGCTGCTGCGGAGGCATCGGGTTAACCGTTGAGCAACCGCTTTGAGCAGCAAGTTGCCCATGTCATGTCCATAGGTGTCATTGATTTGCTTAAAGCCATCCAGGTCAAGAAAGAGGAGGGCAACGAGTTGGTCATGCTCCTGCGCCCACTCCAGGGATTGATTCAGGCGATCGCTCAATAGTTCGCGGTTGGGCAATCCAGTCAGAGCATCGTGATACGCCATCCGGCGCAAACGGTCTTCCGCCTGACGCAACTCTGCATTCGAGCGAACAAGTTCTGCGGCAGTGCGCTTTAAGTCCTCCTCCATTTTTTTGCGTTGCGTGATATCACGGATCACCCCCACTAAAAACACGTTTCCTGCGGCATCTTGGTGGAGCGATCGCTTCGTGGCAATGGCATAGGTTACACCGTTGGCATCTGTAAATTCCTCCTCGGCTTCCTGCTCAATACCATCCTTAAACACGAGATTGTCCTGTTGCCAAAAGTGAGCGGCTTGTTCCACAGGCAAAAAGTCGGGTTCAGACCTGTCTAAAAGCTGGTCTAGAGGATAGCCAATAAAGCGGCAGTAAGCCCGATTGAGAACGATCCAGCGATGGTTTTGGTCTTTGACAAAGATCGGATCAGGAATCGTGTTAATCACAGAATTGAGAAATTCCTTTGATTTCTTCAACTCCTCCTGCAAGTAGGCGATGTAGCTGGTCATGGTTACGGCTGAGCCAAACAAAGCCAGCAGAGGTGGCACCAGAGGAATCCACCACTCCAACAAAAACGCAACATAGCAGATGCCGACGAGACTTGCGCCTGCAACTACAATCGCTAATCCCGAGCGCAGGGGCAGTCGCAATCTCCAACTCACACTGGCACCAACCCACGACCAGACGGCAATCCAGAGCAGCTCAAGCGGGTCAGGAATGACTCGAATCAGCGATCGCCCTTCTAAAGCAGCATCCAAAAATTGACTGATGAAATTAGCGTGTAGCTCTACACCAGATACAGGTTGAGCATTACCATCTGTACTGCTGCTGTAGGGGGTGTAAAAGAAATCTTTGAGGCTGGAGGCAGTAGATCCAATCAACACAATGCGATCGCGCAGGAGGGACTCCGAAACCTTGCCCTCTAATACATCAGTCAAAGAGACAGTCGTAAAGCGTGAGTTTGGAGGACTCAAATTAGCCAGGATTTGATATCCACCAATGTCGGCTCGCACATAGCTCCCGTCGTTTGCCTGGAGGCGATCAAAAACACCCTGCCCCAGTTGCAATAGGTCGGGATTATGGGCGGCTGGTTGAGCTGTAATCCCCTCCGTTTCGAGGTAAAGCATCGCCAACTTTAAGGCAAAGCTATCGTGAAATTCACCGTCTACTTTCCAGAACAAGACCGATCGCCGAACCCGGCTATCCACATCCACAACAACGTTGTTAAAGCCAACCTGGTCGAGCTCTGCTAGTGCCGTTGGTGGGGGCACGCCCACACTGGATCCATCTTCAAGCTTTTCAATGCCAATGAGATTGGGGGTGGTTTCAAAGACTCGTTGCAGGTCGGCTTGCCCCTCGCCTACAGGAACATCCCGATAAATATCTAACCCAATGGCACGGGGTTGATAGGACTGAATTCGTTCTAGCAACCTAGCCATTAACGCATCGGTGAGCGGCCATGTTTTCAGTTGGTTAATGTCGGAATCGTCTAGCCCAACAATAACAATGCGATCGTCCGGTAGCTGCGGTGGACGTGATCGAAAGATTTGATCGAGTGCCATTAGCTCTAGGGATTGCAGCGAACCCAAGAGACGCAAAGTAGCCACTAGTGCCGCGACTCCTACGGCAGTAAACCAGACTTTGTGCTCACGCCCAAACCATTGCTTTAAGGCTGTTCCTACAGTGATTGGGTATTTCATGCGCTGCACAATAGCGTCCTGATACTAATAGTGAACACAACGATGAATCGAATGATGAATTTAATAATAAGGAAATCAATATTCCCTCAAATCAGACAACATATAGCCGTAGCCACTTGAGTTAGAACGGGGTACAGAGGTTCCACCCCCTTTGCCCCAAATAAAATGGTGATAGCTATATCTGACAGACCGTCCTTTTATACCGGATGATGAGTTTGCTGTCTGTGACAGGGAAATCATATCAGGTCAAAAAAATTGCCATGCTGTCCGCTAGCAGTTCTGTTCATAACCAGTTTTATAGGTCATCAGTCTTATCAGTAGACAGGTTTCTCCGTAACTAAATCGTGTCCGTAACCAAATCGTGCTCGTAACTAAATCGTGTCCGTAACCAAATCGGTCCGTAACCAAATCGTGTCCGTAACCAAACTGGGGATGACGCTGATGCAAATTCGATCCTTGTTAGAGTTCCCGATTTAGTTCACAGGATTAACGGCAATGCAGAAAACTCAGCATTTGAGTAGAAATTTGTACAGAATGAAGGTGCTGTCGCGATCGCGCAAATGCTGATTACATGAACATTGTAGCGATCGCCCCTGTTTTTCCTATCCCCTCCGACAGAGCTAGACAAGGCACACGAACTACCGTATTCAACCTGGGGGGAGATGTGACAGAGCGGATATTCAAGATATTAAATTCTACGGGGGCTAGATAAAGTGCCCCACTAGCGAACGTTCTTGCGATCGCTTGAGTGACAAAACGGTAAATGTCAACCGAGAAACAAAAACCTAAATTAATGCAGGTGCAGTCAGGTACTTGTTTCGCACCCTTAACATGTTCTACAACTGGAGGAAATTTATTATGCAATCCTTTCGTTTCAAAATCGCTGCTTTTCGTCCCCTTCGAATCTTAATGACTGCAATAGTTTGTGCTGTGATGTTCCTCAGTAATGTCCTGCCAGCTTATGCAATCCACAGTACTCCGAGCAATCCTCGTTCTGGTGAAACTCCACTCAATGAAATTTATGAGCGTTCTGAGGATGCTTTGAGAGCTGAGCCTCGCACGATGAAAGATCTAGAAACTGAAGCCGGTAAAGGCATTAATGAAGTACAGGGCGATGCTGACCTCAACAGCAATCAAATGAACCGCCCAGACAACTCCCAAAATGCCGTTTCCGCTGAGGAACAGGTAGAAAATGTGTTGCGCAAGTTAACTCATAAAGAGTAGAACGGTGAAGCGATCGCAACATCAACGCTAACTGCGTTTGTGTTGCTCTTTGTCGAATAAACATCAAGTCCCCAGCACTTAAAATAGGCTGGGGATTGTTTGTATAAAGCTTATTGGTTGAGGTTGTATCCGATTTTCAAAAGCCAGGAGTAATTATACTTATCACTCCAACCACCGCCATTAGAACACTGCACTAAATCTATAGTTTGTATGAATAACAATCAATATCCTAATTGAACTGTTATTTTTACAGAATTTAGATGATATATAGCAGTCCTATTTGATTTGTGAAAAAGGTGATTTGTGAAAGTGCCCGCCCGATGGGCGGGCACTTTCACAAATCATTTAGGGTTGCTATAGCAGCTCTAACTGAATCGTGAGATAAGCGGGCTGTGAGAAGCACATCCCATTTGAGGTCGCTATATCTGTGAAGAAAACATTGTGCTTTCAAGTAAAAGCCAATCTCCCTAAATTCCCTTTTTTAGAGGGATTGGGGATCTCAAGGCTTTGCAGACTCTCTTCAAGCTAAATAATTGTTTAAGGTGAACAAGTCTTCTCTTTTGAGAAGGTTTGGCTCTCAAATTCATCCTGTAGCAACTGAATAGTTTGTTAAGACATCTCTAAATTTTGAACCCGAAGTACTGCCTTTCAGCCTCAGCACTCAGTCTTCAAGACTCAGCATTTTGCCATAAATACCTTCCCAATTTTTAAGAATGATTTCTTTAATAATTCCTTCATTAATTGGTCAGTTCAACGTCAATTCGGTGACTTCAAGAATGTTTACTTATTTAAAGTAAACTTCTGAGAAAAAATTGAAACGTGAATAGCAGTAAAAGCTAAAAAAAATGGAAGCCATAAAACGAGAACTATCTGCCTGAAAGAGTTAAGGAAAGCGATTTTCGCCCTTTGTTGTCCAGGTTTTGCAATTGTGTTGCGCGTTATATTGACTCGCAGCGCACTATCTTTGATATGAAATTATCACAGAGTTATGTTTTGGTTTTAGATCAACACTCTGGCGACTTGACAATGCTGGAGTCTTTGCTGATGCCCCTTCGATGCTCAATTGAAGTGGTTAACTCTGTTGAGCAAGCGATGGTTAGAGTCAGCCAGACCCCACCATATCTGGTCATCCTAACGGGTAGTCGTCAAAATTGGTCGCGCACCCTGGTCAGCCAGTTACGCGATCATGTTAATGCATCCAACGTCACAATTGTTGCCCTAACTGATGTGCACGCCCCTAGCTGGCAACACCAGGAAGAAAACCCAGGGCTAGACGGGTTTCTAGTCAAACCACTCAGTGTTGATGTGTTGGCATCGTTAGTGCAATCTGCCTGGGCACGGCAGACCTACTGCTCTGCCTAGGGTTTCCAGGAGTGTAGAGATATTCAATGGGATTCGGGTTGCATCCCACTAAAATGGCTATGTAGAAGCATTTAGGTTTAGATATCGGCTGATGCAGTTTGCACCGCTTTACCCGATTGTGCATCGGATTCTCAAACCACTCTTTCCAGACTGCCTTTGGGAAGGATATCCCCATTCCAAGACGATCGCCCTGACCTTTGATGATGGTCCCCATCCACAACACACGCTGCCTTTGTTAGAGGTGCTAACCCGCTATCAAGTTACAGCCAACTTTTTTTGGCTCGGAGCCTGTGTTAACCGCAGCCCTGCGATCGCCAACGCCATCTACCAACAGGGACACTGGATTGGGTTACACGGATATGACCACCGGATTTTTCCAACCTTGAGTGTCGATGAGCTCAAGGAGCAACTGGAGCGCACACAACGGGCGATCGCGCAGGCATGTCACCTGGATTTATCCTATGTGCAGCACCATATTCGAGATGTTCGTCCACCTGTGGGTGTTTTTACCCCACAAACGTTAACCTACCTGCGACAGTGGGGGTATCGTCCGGTGATGTGGAGTGTTGTTCCCGAAGATTGGGTGCGTCCTGGGGTGGCGATCGCAATCCAACGAGTGCTCGACCAAACTCAAAACGGCTCACTCATTGTGTTGCACGATGGCTATCATGGGGGCGAAGATGTAGCGGCGATCGCATCTACCGTAATTCCTACGTTGCTTGATCTGGGGTATGAATTTGTCACCATTGACCAACTCTGGCAGCAACGACAACCACAGGCGGCATAGAGGTTGCCTGGCGATAAGAAATGTTTACAGTGGAGTGCGAAATCCCTTAAGGTTTTGGGATAACTAAATGAGTAGTTATACTACGTAGCAAGATCCGTAAGGCGATGTAAACCCGTGTTGCCCCCAGTCATTGACGAAGAAAAGCTTTTTCCCTTCAAATTCTGGTTTAACAACAGCATCCAGGATGGCATGTGTTACCGGAACGAACTGTTTTATCGATTACACAGCATCGATATCCGCCATCGCGCTCGCCTTTATCACTACGCTTGCAGACTGGCACAACGCGATCGGGTCGTAGTGAGTGCTACAGATGCTAGCTGTAGCATCTGGGTTAGCCTCCGCAGTTCTCATGTGCAGGAGTCTAATCTACACCTTCAGAAGCTACCCTCGTTTATGCATCTCGCTGATGAAGAGGAAGACCAACCGTAGCCAAACGTCAGTTTGAAATCAGGGACGTTGATTAAGGTCAATTTGGGTTATGGGACATTTCTTAACTTTAAACGCGATGCCCTGCCTACCTTTTAGCCTCAGTCCTCAATCCTCAGCCCTCAGTCCTCAGTCCTCAGTTCTCAGTTCTCTGCCCTCAGTCCTCAGCACTTGACTCTCACTGCGGTTTCAACCGCCAAAATCCTGATCCCGAACTCAGGTTGAACGATCAACCTTAATTACAAAAAGGGGCGCACCAATAACAGGCTAGAGATCGATTTGGAATCCACAGGTTCACCCTCTAAGATCGCCTGTTCTAGCTCCTGTGGAGTCATCAGAATAGTTTCAATGTCTTCATCATGATCTTGAGGGGGTGGGGTTTCCAGCTTTTCCAGGTCTTGTGCCAAAAACACATGAATGACCTCGTCAGAATAGCCAGGAGCGACAAAAAACTTTCCAACCTTCCGCCAACGATGAGCACGGTAGCCTGTTTCTTCCTGGATTTCTCGCTCAACGGTCGTGGCTGGATCTTCGTCGGGTTCGATTGTACCTGCCGGAAACTCAATCAACCGTCCTTGAGCCGCAAAGCGATATTGCTTTACCAAGACCAGTTTTCCATCTTCTGTAACGGGAACCGCCACTGCTCCACCCGGATGACGAATGCATTCCCACTCTCCTTCAGCCCGATTGGGCAGGCGCAAACGACTCACTTCAAAGTTGAATTTGCGTCCATGGTAGAGGAGTTTTTGTTTCAGGAGTTGAGGAGGTTCAGAGCCAACAGCCATGAGAAGTATACCGATTTAGAGTTGACGTTTGCGGTTTTGAGTTAATGTCTGCGATGAAGTGATTACAGCTTCATGAGGAGCAAGAGAGGTTAGACAGAGGCAATGGGGGTTACTCCCGAACAGTCTACCGTTTTCACCAAATCTGCGATCGCTTTACCCGAAATCGGTTGAATCCAATCCGGAGCAATTTCTGACAGAGGCACCAACACAAAAGCGCGTTCGTGCATACGAGGATGCGGCAAGGTCAGGGTAGGCGTGTCGAGCACCAGGTCATCAAACAGTAACAAATCGAGGTCAAGCAGACGCGGACCCCAGCGTTCACGGCGGACTCGCCCAAACTGTAACTCAATTGCCAGGAGCGATCGCAAGAGGTGCTCTGGTGTGAGTGAGGTAGACACCAGCGCAGAGCAGTTCAGGTAATCGGGTTGGGGTGGTCCGACGGCAAGGGTTTGATAAAAACCGGAATGGGTTTCTAAGGCAACACCAGGCGTTTTGCCAAGGGCAGTCAGAGCAGCCTGCAAAATGCTGTAAGAATCACCTAGATTACTCCCCAGGGCGATCGCTGCCCGATGGTGTTGCATCACGGCTTACCAACTCGGATCAACATACAGATTAATCGTCAGGTGTTGGCATCCGGGTGGCACAGCACTAATACAGGCACAGACCGTTTCTCCTTCCACATCGACCTCACAGGCGTGGCACGACCCCATCAAGCAACCCGTGGGAATGGATACTCCTGCCCGATCTGCCACTTGTAGCAATGGTTCCCCAACTTCAGCGATCGTGCTGACATTGTCAGGTACAAATTGAATTTGAACGCTCATTGGCTCACTTACTTCTCTAGGAAAGACAGCAGACGGGGAATATCTAAATACGACTCCACCACATCGCCCAATGAGTCTAGCATTGCCTCACGCTGTTCTCGATAGTTTGAGATGCCAGTTGGCAAAGACTTTAAGCCGCGCTGTTGGCGCAACCGATTGAGCCATGCTCGTCGCCACGGACCATTGTCAAAGATGCCGTGCAGATAGGTTCCCAGGATCGATTGGGTAGAGTCTACTACTCCCAAATTCGCATCATCAAACAGAGGCTTGTAGCTGACTGCACCGGATTCACTACTGTCGTTGTCTACCAGATGGCTACGCCCTTGATGAATTTCATAACCCGTTACGGGTAAGCCAATCTGCGGGAAGTTGGAGGTCACAAGCCGCTGTCGGGCTACTTTTTGCCCCGTGATAACTGTTTTTAGGGGCAACAAACCTAGCCCCTTATAGCGTCCTTCTTGACCTTCTAAACCTTCTGGGTCTGCTAACAACCGTCCCATCATTTGAAAGCCACCGCAGATGCCCATGACCGTTCCACCCGCAGCAGCATAGTTTTGAATGGCTTCTGCCATGCCAGTGCGTTGCATAGCCACTAAGTCAGCGATCGTTGTTTTTGAGCCGGGAATGATGACCGCATCAGGATAGCCGAGGGAGTCCTTCAGTCCCAAATATTTGACCGTGACGGTGGATTCTGCCTCCAGGGGGTCAAAGTCAGTGAAGTTGGAGATGCGAGGCAGACGAATGACTGCCACCGTGATTTCGCGAGTAACCGTGCTGGATTGGCGATCGAGCAGTGAGAGGGAGTCTTCCGCCGGGAAGGAGTGGTCTAACCAGGGAATCACTCCAATAACGGGGATACCTGTCCGTTCTTCAAGCCAGGTGATCCCTGATTGCAAGAGCGATCGCTGCCCCCGAAACTTATTGATAATCACCCCTTTGATCAGTGCTCGTTCTTCAGGCTCTAGCAACTCCAAAGTGCCAACTACATGAGCAAAAGCACCCCCTCGGTCAATATCGACTACTAGTAACGTTGGGGCGTTGAGGTGCTTTGCAATTCGCATGTTTGCCAAATCGCGGTGCTTCAGGTTGATTTCAGCAGGGCTACCTGCTCCCTCACAGATCAGCAAGTCAAACTCTTCGTTGAGGCGTGTTAACGATTCTTCGATCGCCTGCCAACCGGGTTCAAAAAACTGTTCATAATAATCGGCTGCGCCCACTCTACCAACGGCTCTACCTTTGAGCACAACTTGAGAGGTCATATCTCCCTGAGGTTTGAGCAAAATGGGGTTCATCTCAACCCTCGGCGTTACCCCCGCTGCCCAAGCTTGCACCGCTTGAGCGTGCCCAATTTCACCCCCACTGGCTGTCACATAGGCGTTGAGTGCCATATTTTGCCCTTTAAAGGGAGCCACCCGCCAACCCCGACGGCATAGGATTCGGCACAGTGCTGCCGTCAACAGTGACTTACCAGCGTGGGATGTGGTGCCCACAACCATAATGGCTTTCATTCAAACCCTCCAAAAAACGTAGCAAATGGGCATCATTTTTCAGCGTCAGAGCTGCGGTGAATTTCCTTCTAAAGATTAACAACTGAATTAAGTGAGTGTTAAGAGCGGTTAGAGAATGTTGACTATTTGGAGAGGTCGTTAAATCCATTGCAGAGTGCAGACGGGTCTGCTAAACCCACCCGTACCATTTGCAGATTTATTAAATTCCCGATCTTAGGAGTAAATATGGTGGTCTGGAACACCACCAATTCGCCTTAGTCCCTGGTTTCTCATGGGGTGAACCTACCAGTTGGGTAGACGAAACCAGCGGTTCAAAAAATTGATCAGGCGATCGCGCCAGGTCGGAGCTAAGAAGGGATGTCCCTGTTGCCACTTTTGCACCAGTTGCCGCCCCAGCGGAGTGAGCCGAAAGCTATCAGTAAGCCCCTGACCATCGACTTCGCGCCGTAATAGACCCACTTGGGTCAACCAGAGCAGTTCATTCTCAACAATCAACTCTGGAAGGGAACGCTGAAGGTAGCCGTTTTTAACACCTTCGGTTGCGGCGATCGCTCTCAGATTGACTCCCTGCCACATCATCGTGGTAAACAACTGCACTTGAAACGGAGCGCAGCGCACCGCACGTTCTGCCCGCTCAATGGTGCGTTGGTCATAGCGAATAGATTGTGTCCGGGTGGAGTTGGTCGAGGTCATGCTTGAGATTTCGATGATTTTTCTATCTTATTGTTTCCAGTTGTAAAAAAACGAGCAAAATTGAAACTATTTTCACAGGATGTATTAGAACTATGGCAATCAGGATAGTGCATCTGTTTTGATGCCTTTTAACTTGACGGATGCCGAGGCAACAAAGGCGTTAGGCAACCTAAGTTCGGGATCAAGATTGTGGCAGTTGAAACCGCAGACCCGGCGTAAGCTCAGTCGAACCTACAGGCGCAAAACCAACCTGCGTCGGTTCGGCAAATCTTATGATTTCTGGAAGTTCGCCTTTGCGGACTGCGTCCTGATAGCCGCAGATTTGATTCACCAGAAACTTTACCGATAAGGGGGTTAGAAGAGCGCATTTAGCCCATAGATGCTCAATCCTGCGATCGCTTTTGCAACAAAACCTGCCGTTACAACAATTTCTTTCCATTTCCTTTTATAAATTTTGAATTAGATGATTTAGTTTGACTTGAATGCGTTATTCTTCAGGGTTATTTATTGCACTTAAACCCATTGCGCTTAGTTGCTTAGTTATTGGTGTGAGGAGAGACTTCAATGGATTCTACGCAGTCCTGCAATGAAACCAAAGCAGCCCTAAAACGTGTAGCTGGTCTAGGCATGGTGGCTGTAGCGTTGCTGATCGGAAGTGAAGGGGCGATCGCACAAGACATTCATGCTCCAGCCTCTACACCCCAGACCCTGGCTCAACTCTCGACACCGATCACCGGATATTTTCTATTTGTCAATCCCACCATCGGCAACGATACCGGAGATGGCAGCCAACGCTTTCCCCTCCGCACCATCACCCGTGCGCTGCAACTCGCGCAACCCAATACCGTAGTTGTGTTGAATGCCGGAACCTACAGCGTCGAAACAGGTGAGGCATTTCCCCTGGTGCTCAAGCCCGGTGTCACCCTACAAGGAGATGCTGCCAGTCGTGGACGAGGCATTCTGATTCGAGGGGGTGGAGAATTCGTCAGTCCTACCTCTGCACGGCAAAACGTCACCCTCCTGGGAGCGAATCAATCCTTCATCTCAGGCGTCACAATTACCAACCCCAACCCGCGTGGCTATGCCTTATGGATTGAGTCGAGTAGCCCAACTGTCACGGCTAGTACTTTCAGCAACAGCACCCACGATGGTATTTCCGTTGTCGGGCATGGGGCACCCCTGATTCAGGGCAATGTGTTTGTGCAAAATGGGGCGAATGGCATCACCGTGTTTGGCACGGCTCAACCCCAAATTCGAGACAACCTGTTTGAGCGTACGGGCTTTGGCATCAACATTGCTCAACAGGCGGCTCCTGCTGTAATCAACAACCGTATTGTCAATAATGAGGATGGCATTGTTGTGCAGGGCGATGCGCGCCCGGTTTTGAGAGGCAACACCATCGAAGGCAATGAGCGGGATGGACTGGTAGCGATCGCTCGTTCTGTTCCGAACCTGGGCACCACCACCGAACCAGGGCAGAATATCTTCCGTAACAACGGTCGCTATGACCTCAATACCAGTGCAACCAATCAAACAATCGCTGCCTGGGGCAACGAACTCGCCAGTAATCGCATCCATGGCTCCGTCAATTTGTCGGGGCAAGCGATCGCCAGTCGCCCTACCAACCCTTCAACTTCGGTCAGACCCACGGCATCGACCTCTGCTCCCGTTGCGATGGTCACTCGTCCCACCAACCCATCTGGAAGTTTTGCCGCCTTGCCCTCGTTGCAACCTGCCGCTCCGATCCCTATTCCCGTTCAGCCTGCCCAGGGCACAACTCAACCCACTCGCCCAGAGCGGTTGCCACTGTTAACCCAAACAGGTCTTAGTTCATCCCGCTCAACCAACCCGACGACCCCCACAAGCAGTGCATTTCCCTCTCCTACCGGGCTTGCTTCTACCGCGACGACAACACCTGGGGCGATCGAGATTCCCGTTCCCCCTCCTGCCGTTGGTGGAGGACGACCTCCAATTGTCAATCCAACTTCTCCCAATCAACTTTCTACCAACTCAACGGCTATAGCATCTCCGTCAGCCATAGCGATCGCACCTGCCAACGGAGTGCGCTCTACTACCCCAGTCCGTGAAGTTGCTGTGCAGCGTTCCACCCCATCCTCTGCAACAACCGCCATTCCATCGGCATCCTCCACAAGAGCAATCGAGATTCCCGTTCCACCACCACAATCAACTCAAGTCGCTGCGTCACCCCTGCCCCAACAGACCCCATCACGGGTGAGAACATCGACACCCACCTCATCACCGAACGTGCTGCCCGTCCCCAATGGCAACGTGCCTGTAGGCAATATTGGGGATATGCCAACGGTGCTGGTTTCTCGCGATCCGCTGCAACGACGCGCCACTGTGCCGCTGCCATCGAATCATGCGGTCGCGTTGGGTTTACGCTATCGCGTGGTTGTCGAAGCAGAAGATGAAACCACTCAAGCCATGGTGCGATCGCTTATTCCAGGAGCCTTTCGGACACAAGCCAACGGACGCATCATGATGCAAGCAGGAGCCTACAGCGATCGCGCCAATGCAGATCAAACAGTTCAGTGGTTAACTGGCAATGGGCTAAGAGCCATGGTGCAACCCCTCAACTAACAGGCGATACATTCAGTTGTGCCAGCCGACTCGTTCTCTATGTCGTCCTGCCCACTCCCGATTCCCACCCAATTGGAGATTCCTGTACAAAGGATCTAGAATACTGTGGGAATAGTGATGTGATCGAGCAATGGCAAGAAACGAACTTCTGTCCCGCAGTTTCATGTTAATGAGCTTTGCGGCAGCGGCATTTTTAGTCGTTACTCAATGGCAAACCGAGCCAGACCTGGCAGCAGATGAGGCATCGGCGACAACTGTAGTTGCTCCGATGGAGCAAGCTGCCTATGCGGCTGAAACCCCAGCTTCCACAGCTTCCAGTCCGACAACAGCTTCGCCCACAGTCGCAACAGCCAGTGCTCCCTCAACTCGCTCTCTTCCCCAGATGACTCCAGGCTTATCATCAACACTGCCTAAGTTTTTGGTAGCCGATCTGCCTCGATTAGTGGTGGACTTGAGCGATCGCAAAGTCTATCTCTATAAAGGAGAAGAACTGCAAACTACTTATGCAGTCGGCATCGGGCAACCCGGATGGGAAACTCCCATCGGCAATTTTCACATCAACCACATGCAGACCGACCCGATCTGGCAGCACCCCATCACTGGGCAAACCATCGCTGCTGGACCTGACAATCCCCTGGGTTCTCGCTGGATTGGCTTTTGGACAAGTCGTAACTACGAGATTGGCTTTCATGGCACGAACCAACCCGAAACGGTTGGCAAAGCCATCTCCCATGGTTGCCTACGAATGCATGAAGCCGATGTACGAGCGTTATATGAACAGGTCAAAGTTGGTACGCTGGTTACAGTGCGCCAATAGATGCATGAGAGTACGGATGGCTGATAAATTCCACATAAATATAATAAAAATGTACTAATTTGACGCTTAAATCCTTGTTGATCATTCATAACTGATGGTGGTGGCAAAGGGATTGACTTGTGTCTTAGAAATATGCATAATGCATACATATTAAACGCCATTCCCTATGGACGATAAACGAACTCTCAATCTGTTGGGCGCACTGGCGTTGAGCCTCGTTGATAACTTAAACGTAGTGGCGGAAGCCAATGCTGGATATGGTGGCGAGACTCCAGCAGCACTGGTGTCGTTAGGAGCAGAACCAGGGATCTCGATCAACGTGCTGCGGCAGATTTTGAATTTGTCTCACCCTGGAACGGTGCGTCTGGTCGATCGCCTGGAGGCACAGGGTTTAGTAGAACGGCGATCGGGCAGTGACGGCAGAACTCTGGCACTGTTTCTTACAGATGCTGGATCGGAACGACGGCAGGCGATTTTGGCGGAGCGACGACGACAGTTGCAATTGGCACTCAATGCCCTCACATCCGATGAAGCCAGTCAACTCACCACGTTTTTAGAAAAGATGTTGACCGCGATGACGACCGATGAGCAACGTGCTTTTGCGATATGTCGTTTGTGTGATGAGGCGGTGTGTCCGGGCGATCGCTGTCCTGTGGAACAGCAATATTGCCAGTTGAGACAGCAATCGAGTTGAACTATGCGTAGAATTGGGCTTCCGTTGGGCTATTCCTTCTGTTGGGGTGTCGGTGTTACCCTGACCAAAATTGCACTGACAGAGATTACAGCAACGACTCTGCTAGTGATTCAACTACTCTCCAGTGTGGCATTTCTGGCGATCGCCTGTTATCTCAAAACGCGCCAACTGCCGTTCTCGTTCAGGCACCTCCACCGAGGGTTCGCTGGCATTTTTGAACCTGCTCTGGCATACATGATTGGTATTTTTGGCGTAGACATGACGACCGCCAGTAACGCTACCTTGATCGGATCAAGCGAAGTGATTTTAACGATTTTGCTAGCAGCCGCATTTCTCGGTGAAAGACTGACCCGATGGAAATTGGTGCTAGCCGGAGTTAGCTTTGTAGGTGTCTTGTTATTAATGCTGGAGAGCTCTAGCGGCAGCGATCAGACTTCTCTCGCTGGTAATCTTTTAGTTTTTGTTGGAACTCTATTTGCTGTATTCTATGTCCTCTTAAGCAAAAAACAAATTGCGACTGATGATCCGCTTCAACTAACATCTTCCCAACAATTTGTCGGCTTAATCACGACTCTGCTCTGTTTTGGGGTGTTGTCTCTGCTGAACTCTCACTACGAAGTGCAAGCCACTGAGATTTCACCTCAATTTTGGATGTTGGCGATCGCCTCAGGGGTGATGCAATATGCGTTAGCTTTCTTGCTCTATCTCACTGCATTACAACACGTCCCCGTCAGCCAGGCTGCCTTTTATGTGGCACTGATTCCAGTGTTTGGTGTTGCCAGTGCGGTGCTACTGATCGGCGAACAGCCCACTATCGCTCAATGGCTTGGAGGACTTCTGGTGATCGGTTCGTCCTATTATGCCAATCGGTTGCAGCCAACCGCACCCTAAAGCAACTCTTTTACGCACTCTCAGATCTCAAAAAGATGGCACCAACTACCACCAAAAAGATACCGACCAACTTTGTTGCAGTGTAGCCTTCCTTGAAGAGGAGAATACCAAACAACACAGTACACAAAGCATCTAAGCCTGACACGATCAAACCATTTACACCCAGGTTGGGGTTGCGCGATAACAACCAAATTTGTAGACTTGCTCCACCCAAAAAGAATAGATAAACCAGGATCGTCGGCACCAATTTTTCGTAACCCTCGGATAACTTCATAAAGATGCCACCGACTGAATAGGAAAGCGCAGCAATCGTTGCAATAAAGAGATACATGGCTAGTGTAGACTCCTGATTGTTGGACAAGCGACAGGGCTAAAGGATGAGCAATTACAAAAAGCCCTGGGGGCAATCGTTTCATCCTGTTGTCTATTTCTATCTCCAGGACGAAAAGACATATGCAACGAGATACAGCCAAGTGGAATATGTTAGTGTCTGGACGGAGTAAGAGCCAGAACCACCTGTAAATCATGAGTATTCGTGACACTTTGTTTGGCGATCGCCCCCTCGATATCTGGGGCACCAAAGAAACTGATGGAGCACCCTGGTTATGGTTTGCCGAGGCGCGTGCTCATCTGGCAGCAGGGCAGCCAGACTTAGCAATTCAAGCGTTTTATCGGGTGGTTAACACACCCAATCTGGAATCACGTCACTACTTGCAAGCGTGGTATTTCCTGCGCGACTTGGGTGTGATGCCTCCACCAGACCTCGCAAAGCAAGTTTTGGGGGTTGTGGTCGAAGTCGATCTGGGCGACGGGTTAGATCTGCTGGCAGCATACGCGGATAAATCCGCCCGATACTACAACTACGCAGGTGGAGGGGTGATTTGGGATGCAGGAAATGGGTCAACCAACCCGGCAATTCCCGAAGATATTCAGCGACTTCTGGACATTGCAGGTGTGGTGATCAACTACATCGGCCCCTGGGAGGGCGATCGCCCCGGAGTTCCACCCAGACATTATGCCCGCATCAACCTCTTAACCCCCAGTGGCTTGCACTTTGGAGAGGGTCCGTTTGATGTGCTAAGTGCAGATGAGTTGGGTGGTCCAATGTTGTCGTCCGCCACTCAACTCATGCTGGACTTGATTAACACGACCAAGTAATGGGCGCAGCAATGGGGAGTGGGGACGCACTACCTGACTCCTTTCCTCATACCGATTCTCAAAATGACTGCTACAGATCACACCCCACCACCTGCGGCACCTCCCCTTGGTCAGGGGCTACGGTGTATACACATCTTTGTTTTTTCAATGAGTTTGAGAACCAGGCATTGGGGGATTCTCCCCCAAACCCCCATTGGGGGACGCCACTGCCTCCCCCAAACCCCCTAGCAGAAGGTGTTTCGGTTAACCCAAAGGCGCGCTTCGCATCTGTACCAAGTACGGGTGCTTCTGTCTTAGCAAGACCCTTGACAATAGCTCAGAGTTCCCCAAAATTGGGGAATTTAAGGGGCTGAGAGGACTTGTGTATACACGGTAGCCTTGGTAAGGGGAGGTCAGGAGGGGCCAGATGTGTAGCCCTAGAAAATTGAATTGGTAGCAGTCCTCAACACTCAGTCCTCAA
The DNA here is from genome assembly GCF_014697545.1 of Oscillatoria sp. FACHB-1407. GTDB lineage: Bacteria > Cyanobacteriota > Cyanobacteriia > Elainellales > Elainellaceae > FACHB-1407. The sequence continues at coordinate 86,224 of NZ_JACJSA010000018.1, forward strand.
CACTCAGCACTCTGCTTACAACCTAGGTTCAGCCCTGCCTCAGGGGTAATCGTAATGTAAATGCAGTCTCCCCCGGTTGAGGTGGTTCCAGGGTGAGTTCGCCTTGATGGGCATGAATAATCTCACGGGCTAAGCTCAGCCCTAAGCCAAGCCCCTCAATTTTGCGAGTACGGGCTGGATCACCCCGATAAAACCGATCGAAGATGAGGGGGCGATCGCTCTCTGGAATTGGATTTGAGGCATTGCGAATGGTGACTTGCACCGTCCCATTTCGCTGGTGCCCTTGAATCTTGACCCAACCTTCTGGCAGGTTGTACTTCACCGCATTACTCATCAAATTTTGCAGGGCTTGCTGGAGCAGATCGCGATCGCCCCAAACTCGCAATCCTTCTGCAACATCCGTTTCCACAACGAGACGGGGTGCCATTAATTCCACATCCTCTCCCATCTCAACAAGGAGAGTCGATAGGTCAATCTCGACTGGGTGCAGTCCCATTTTTCCGGCATCCGCCAGCGATAACAACAGCAGCTTGCGAACGATCTCGCTCAAGCGATGCACCTCATCCAGTAAGGTGCTCAAGCGTTGTTGCACAATGGAGCCAGAGGGAGCCAGTTGCAGGGCTTGTTCCAATTCCCCCTGCAAAATGGTGAGCGGAGTTTTAAGCTCATGAGCCGCGTCTGCACTAAAGCGAGAGGCTTGTTTAAAGCTCCGTTCCAACCGTTCGAGCATCTGATTAAACACCTGGATCAGTTCCACAAACTCAATCGTTGCGGCTTGCGTTGGTAGCCGTTGATCGAGTCCTTTAGCAGTGACCTGGCGAATGGCATGAGTGAGTTGCCCGACCGGATGGAGTGCGCTGCCTGCGATCGCCCATGCGCCTCCTGCCACCAATAACAACACGACTGGAATCGCCACGAAAAAAACCCCTCGAATCAGGGTCATTTCTTGATCGATCGCCGATAAGTTGATCGCGATCGCCACCTGCTGATATGGCAAAACGACAACTCCCACTCGCCACAGACCAGAGGCAGTGTGTTGAGTGGTAATTTTGGGTGGCGGAGGGGGGCGATCGGGTAAACGCTCCCAGGTTGACCGTCGTCGATCTGGAAAAGGTCGATCTGAGAAGGGCCGATCTGAATGAGGTGACAGATAGGGTGTAGCTGATAGGAAAGCAGGCAAAAGAGATAGGGTCTGAAACGAGAGGGAATCAATCTTAAGATCGGGCAACCAATCGCTGGAGCGGTACAGCGTGTTGCCGTTAGAATCAGCGACCCAAAGCAGAACTGAGGTGTCGGTGTTGCCTCCAAAAGCACGGGACAGGGACGCCTCAAATAGTTGCCATTCTTCTGCTCTGGCGGGTCGTGTCGCTCGAATGAACTGATTTTTTAACTCGGCATCCAGGCGATCGACCTTGGCACTATAAATCAGCCACCAGGAAACCATGCCAAAGCCAATCAAAGCTCCCCCCGCAAGAGCGGCAGCGAGAAGGGCAATACGAAGGCGAAATGATCGCAATGTCATCATAAGTCTGGTTTGCGAAAGCGGTATCCCACTCCACGGACGCTCTCAATCCAGTTCACATCGGCGATCGCCTCAATTTTTTTGCGAATGCGCTGGATGCAAACATCCACAACATTTGTGGCAGGGTTGAAATCATAGCCCCACACATGTTCCAGGATTTGGGTACGGGTAAAGACTCGTCCGGGCGATCGCATCAGATATTCCAGCAAATTAAACTCACGAGCCGTGAGTTCAATAATGTGTTGATTACACGTTACTTCGCGGGTCATGCGATCGAGTTTGAGCGCACCAACAGTCAACAGATTTTGTCCCCCACCCGCACTACGCCGCAACACCGCATGAATTCGAGCCACTAACTCCTCTACAAAAAAGGGTTTGGCAATGTAGTCGTCTGCGCCTAGATTCAACCCCTCCAGGCGATCGTCTAGTTGGTTGCGAGCCGTCAACAAAATCACAGGCACCATGCGTCCAGCCTGTCGCAGCTGCTTGAGAATCGACAATCCATCCTTTCCCGGCACCATAATATCGAGCACCACAACGTCATAGTCGTGCTCCATTGCCTGGATCAACCCCTCATCTCCGTTATCGCAATAGTCCACAACAAAGCCCTGCTCCTTCAGCCCAATCTGAACGAAACTGGCAATCTTGGGTTCATCTTCTACTAACAACACATTCATATCGCTAAAGCCATATCGCTCAAGCAACCGATCGGCTTATTGTTCGTTCTATTGTAAGCCCGTCTCCAGGTCGTGAAAATTACAAAACTGTAATTCAACTCCAGGCTGATTTGTCATGTTGAGTTGGCTCAATGAGGGATATAGCAACTGTCGAGACAGTTAATCCAAGGGAGTGTGGGGAGCACCCCTACATCCCGCCCTAACCAACTCCTCGGTTGCTACAGAAACATGCCACGTTGATTGAGGAACTTGTATATGATGAAGCTCCATCGCAATTTACTGATTTTGACCTCGGTTTCCCTGATAACTGGAACAGCGGGATTTGTACTGGCGCAAACCGTTCCCACAACGTCTGGTCAAACCGATGTCGTCGCCCAAAACTCACCCCAACCTGGGCAACAGGAAGGATGTAGAGGACATCGCCGCCCTGATTTTGCAGCCGCCGCTCAACAGTTGGGTGTGACTGAAGCTGAGTTGATTCAAGCTTTAGGCTTGCCTGCGGAGCCTCCAGCCAACAGTGGCGATCGCCCCCAAGGTGCCCGTCCTCGACTGGATATTCCCGGAGCCGCTCAACGGTTAGGGGTGACCGAAGAACAATTAGTGGAAGCGTTGGGGATTCCACGTCGTCCTCCTGGCGATCGCCCTAATACCCAGACACCTGCCAGCGGATCGTGAGGGGAGTAGACGGTTTAAGTAACGTGAATTCGGGATGAGGATCTTGGCGGTTAAAACCGCCGCTATCGGAGCAAAACCGACTTGCGTCGGTTCGTCAACTCTTAGATCTTCCGGAGTCCGCGTCGGCAGACTTCGCTTTGATAGCCGCGAATTCATTCGCCAGGCTCTTAAACCGAACTAACGTTAAGTAGTTTCCAGCGCAAATGCGGACGCTTGTAGGGGTGGGTTTAGCGATTTACTAACGGCAAACCCAAGAAGTTATCTGCAAAACCTGCCCCTACGGACATCTGCCCTGATCACAATTTAATTTGGTGTTGGATGGCGATCGCCACACTGTCTACTCTTTTGTTCCTCCACCGTCCTCATTCCCTGGCAAACCTCTGGCATTGGTCAGAGGTTTTGCCCTGTTTCGATCTCCTATGCTGAAGCTATTCACTCGGCAACCGCTGCACCTCCGAGAGCTATTAAGGCGAGAATACGCTACAGCAAGGATACGTTATGACTTCACTCGATTCGACTTCCCATTCAGACCCATCTCTCAGCCCTGTTCACGCAGAAACACCTGAAACTCGCAAAGCTACCGCAAAAGCGACACAGGCGATCGCTAACATCACCGCACCCGAACAGAGCGTTGTTGACAATCCCCCGCCAAAACCAGACTATCCCCTTTACCGAGTTCGCCCAGAGGAGCCAATCGCACTGGCTGAGATTGACCCGAATGCCTCTGAATCTTATGAGCGCAAAAAAGATGTTGAGCAAGAACTAGAACGACAGCGCGATCGCTTACAACAACTTCAAACACGCCTCTACGCCGAGCAGCAACGCAGTTTGTTAATTGTTTTGCAAGCGATGGATACGGGTGGCAAAGATGGCACAATCAAACACGTTTTTCAGGGCATTAACCCCCAGGGATGCCAGGTGCAGTCCTTCAAAAAGCCAAGTGTTGAGGAACTGGGTCACGACTTTTTATGGCGGTATCACCAACGTGTTCCAGCACGAGGCATGATCACCATCTTTAACCGATCGCACTACGAAGACGTGTTGGTTGTGCGAGTTAAAAATTTGGTGCCAGAGTCAGTTTGGCGACAACGCTATCAATTGATTAATGAATTTGAACACATGCTGACCCTCAACGGAATAGTCGTGGTCAAGTTCTTTTTACACATTTCTAAAGATGAACAAAAACAGCGTCTAGAAAGCCGTTTGAAAGACCCTGATAAGCGATGGAAGTTTTCCGTGAATGATGTGCAAGAGCGAGAATTTTGGGACGAATATCAACTTGCCTTCCAGGACGCAATCAATAACTGTTCAACCGACTATGCTCCCTGGTATGTAATTCCAGCGAACAAAAAGTGGTATCGCAATCTGATCATTGCGCGGGCGATCGCCGACACCTTAGAAGCCATGAATCCCCAATATCCACCAGAGTCAGAGGGATTAGGAGCGATTTTGATCCCAGATTAACGGTGTCATACAGCTTTGGTCAGAAAGCTTAGGACAAAGGCTACAGCTCAAATCCTGATTCTAGGGGAGCTTTCTGACTCACCGCTGCCTCATCGAATGGGACTACGGCTATACCTTAGCGTGAATTCGGGATAAGGATTTCAGCGGTTAAAACCGCCGCTATCGGACTTCGCTCTAGTAGCCGCGAATTCATTCGCCGGGCTCTTAAACCGAACTGACGTTACCTTAAACTCTGAAGGCGAAATTTTATCGAATCAAAGATACAGTCCTTCACATTGCGGGAACTCTGAAGAGAGAAAAATCTCAGGGTGCTGCGATGAGAATGCATAATCGGTTCACCGTCACTAGAGCGGTTCAGTTTCTGGTGACCAATCCCTTTAGATCGACTAGTGGCTTTACCCTGGCTGAAATGGCAGTCGTCATCGGTGTGCTCGGTATTTTGGCAGCGATCGCCATTCCCAGTTGGTTAGCCTTTCGAAACACTCGCAATCTCAATGTGGCACAGGGACAGATTTATCAGATTCTATCTCAAACACAAGGTGAAGCCGCACGCTTACGAGCGGATCGTAGAGCTAGCTTTCGAGAGCAAAACGGAGTGGTTCAATGGGCAATCCACAGTACTACCAGTGCTCCCTCACCCGCAGAATGGCAGACTCTCTCCTCAAACGTCCGCATCGACCCGATAGAAACCACCCTAGCCAATGTCGGCGGTGCCTATCAGGTACGGTTTGACCAGTGGGGCAATGTTGAGGGGCAACTGGGCAGATTAACCGTCATGGGTCATACCGGAGGGCGAGCACGACGGTGTGTCATTGTTTCCACATTGTTAGGTGCCATGCGGCGAGGCAGCGATCACACGACTCCTCAAGATGGTCGATTCTGTTATTGAGAAGGGAGTAAAGGCGTGGAGCATGGGGAGGTGGGAAGTAGTCCATCACCTATCCCCCCTCTACTCCATCACTCCTCCACCTTGCTTAAGATCCCAGACAAATCCCTAAGCCTCTTGCCGTCTTGACCAGTGTCCCGTTGGGATCAACCGTGCTGTATTGCGAGATCGCCTCCAAAATCGGCACGCTTGTGATCTGGCGGTTTTGCCACGTCACCATGTGGTCAAATTTGCCCTCGGCAATCAAGTCTACAGCAGCAACCCCAAACGCACTGCCCAGGAGGCGATCGAGGGGAGATGGAATACCACCTCGTTGCACATGCCCCAGGACGGTAACTCGCGTTTCGGCACCGCTACAGGTAGAAATCTGATCCGAGAGATACTGCCCAATTCCCCCCAGGCGACATTGCCCCAGGCGATTCGTGTTCATGACGGGTTCACCGGATTCGGTGCGAACGGCTTCTGCTACTACCATCAAGGTGAAGTTCTGCCCCCGCTTTTGTCGCTCCATAATCTTGTCGCAAATATTAGCAAGCGTGTAGGGAATTTCGGGAATGAGAATCACATGAGCACCCCCGGCAATCCCGGCACTCAAAGCAATGTGCCCTGCATCGCGCCCCATCACCTCTAAAATCATGACTCGGCTGTGGCTTGCTGCCGTGAAGTGGAGACGATCGAGTGCTTCTGTGGCGATGTTGACGGCTGTATCGAAGCCAATCGACCGTTCGGTAATCGCCACGTCATTGTCGATGGTTTTGGGAATGCCGACAAAGTTGATGTTGCCTTGTTGAGCAATTTTTCGCAAAATTGCCAAACTGCCATCACCGCCAATGCCGATTAACGCATCTAGACCTAGCTGATGATAGTGGTCGATGATTTCCTGAGAGCGATCGCACACGCTTCCATCAGGCATGGGAAATGCAAACGGATCTCCCTTGTTAGTGGTTCCCAGAAACGTTCCACCGACAGTTAACAGCGAATCAACCGACGAGATATCCAACCTCACCACATCAGGGGGATTGCTCATCAGCCCCTGCGTCGCACGACAAATCCCTAAAACTTCCCAATCATAGGTGCCGATCGCCCGATAAACCACGGCTCGAATCACCGCATTTAAGCCCGCACAGTCTCCCCCACTGGTTAAAATGCCAATCCGTTTATGCTCACCCATACTTTCCAACGCCTCACTGGGTCTGGCTCATTTTATACAAAAGCGGTTAGCAATATAGTGCTGCTTAGTCGAATGCAATACACCGTTAACTGTTTGTAATCTCTATTACAAACAGCGTAATGTGAGCTTCTTGTGAGGATTTAATAATTTAGGGAGTAGGAGTTGGGGAGTGGGGAGTAGGAGTTGGGGAGTAGCGGAGTAGCGGAGTTGGGGAGTAGCGGAGTTGGGGAGTAGCGGAGTCAAGGGAGTAAAATCCATGATCGCTCCCCATGTGCAGGGTGTGTCCAGGATTTTGTGTAAAACCCATCCTGTCTCTGCTCTAACCTAGCGGGTATTGTTTTGCAAATACGTCACTAATCGATCGCCCCCGGTGGTGATGTGATGTTGCAGGATGGCGATCGCCTCGTCAGGATTTTGTTGTCGGCAAGCGGCAAGCAACTGATAGTGCTCTTTCTGGGAGAATTCTAGGTAGTTATTGTGGGCGAGTTGCAACCGGACGTAGCGATCGCCATTAATATGCAACGTCTTGATGAGCGTCATCAGGCGAGGTCGCCGAGCGGGAGCATAGAGCGTTTCATGAAACTGCCAGTTGAGGTCTGCCCAGCGGGCTACATCGCTCGCTTCATCTGTCGCTGCCAAGATCGCGTCTGCCTGTTGCAGGTCGGCTTCCTGGAGATGGGGAATCGCCAGTCGCAAAGCCGTTGTTTCCAATGCCACCCGGATTTCAAAAATCTCCTGGACTTCCGTAGGGGAGAGGGTTGTCACCGTTGCTCCCCGATTGGGATGGAAGGTAACTAAACCCTCTACCTCCAGTTGCCGTAACGCCTCACGGACGGGAATGCGACTAACCCCAAATTTGGAGGCAATTTCGTCCTGCCGGAGGGATTGCCCCTCTTCAAAAATGCCCAGGGTAATCGCCTGCCGCAGAGCGTTGGCAATCAGTTCGGGTGTACTGCGCTGGTGTTGCAGCACGTCAGCAGCCAGGTCATTTAGATTCATCCACCAAAATTTAATGCATAATGAATATTGTATACAAAAATCGTATACAATATCCAAAAGTGAATGCATTATCTTCAGGAGATGGCTATGGGCATTCGACCCCAACCCGATCGGATCATTATTTTTGACACTACCTTGCGCGATGGTGAGCAATCCCCCGGCGCAACCCTAAATGTGGAAGAAAAACTGGCGATCGCCCAACAGCTAGCCCTCCTGGGAGTAGACGTGATTGAGGCAGGGTTTGCCGTTTCTAGCCCTGGTGACTTTGAAGCGGTGCGGGCGATCGCTGAAACGGTCGGCAAACCCGATGGCCCCATTATTTGCAGTCTGGCGCGAGCCGTCCGTCAGGATATCCAGGCAGCAGCAGAGGCGTTGAAACCTGCGGCGCGTGCTCGAATTCACGTTTTTATCTCAACCTCGGATATTCATCTCAATTACCAGTTGCGAAAGTCGCGGGAAGAGGTGCTGGCGATCGTCGAAGAGATGGTGTCCTACGCTAAGAGCTTTGTGGGTGATGTCGAGTTTTCGCCAATGGATGCCACCCGCTCCGATCTGCCCTACCTCTACCAAGTGTTGGAACGGGCGATCGCGGCTGGAGCGACGACTATCAACATCCCCGATACGGTCGGCTATCGCACCCCCAAAGAAGTAGGGGCGTTGTTCGACGGCATTCGGCAGAATGTGCCAAATATCGATCAGGTAATTCTCTCTGTCCACACGCAAAATGACCTGGGTCTGGCAACCGCCAACGCACTGGCAGCGGTTGAACATGGCGCACGACAGGTGGAATGCACGATTAACGGCATCGGCGAGCGGGCAGGCAATACGGCTCTGGAAGAAATCGTGATGGCGTTGGAGGTGCGTCGCCCCTATTTCAATGCCTATTTGGGACGAGCCGAGGAGTCGGAAGCACCGATTACCAACATCAACACGCAAGAGATTTATAAGGCATCGCGGATGGTGTCTCAGTTGACGGGGATGTTGGTGCAACCGAATAAGGCGATCGTCGGCAGCAATGCCTTTGCCCATGAGTCAGGGATTCACCAGGATGGGGTATTGAAGCACCGGGAAACCTACGAAATTATGGATGCTGCTTCGATCGGCTTAGCTGAAAATCAAATTGTGTTGGGCAAGCACTCCGGACGCAATGCCTTTCGCACTCGTCTGCAAGAATTGGGATTTGAGTTGAGTGAAGACGACTTGAATCGAGCGTTTCACCGCTTTAAGGAAATTGCCGATAAGAAGAAGGAGATCTCCGATTGGGATCTGGAGGCGATCGTGCGGGATGAAACCCAAATCCAGATCGAGAACGGCTTCCAACTGGAGCATGTGCAGGTGACGTGTGGCGATTGCACCTGTCCCACGGCAACCATCACGCTAGTCATGCCCACTGGCGATATCCAAACGGATGCCGCTGTAGGAACGGGTCCTGTAGATGCTGTTTATCGGGCAATTAACCGACTGGCACAAGTGCCGAATGAATTGGAGGAGTTCTCAGTGCAGGCGGTGACAGGGGGAATTGATGCCCTTGGAGTGGTGACTGTGCGGTTGCGTCATGGCGATCGCACCTTTTGGGGACAAGCCTCTGATACCGACATCATCGTTGCCTCTGCCTATGCCTACATGAATGCACTGAATCGGCTTTATCGACATCTGAACACCCTACCGCAGGGAGAGAAGGTTTTGGCAGGTCAATAGTTGATGGTTGATAGCCAATAGTTGATAGTCAATGGTCAATAGTTGATGGTTAATGGTTAATAGTTGATGGTTAATGGTTAATAGTCAATAGTCGATGGTTAATAGCCCCACAAACGCAGGCAGTCATCCATTGACCATTGCCCACTGACCACTAACTACTGACCATTGACCATTAACTACTTGGTTGTCATGGTGTAAACTCCATCCCAATGCTTAGGTGGTGGAGCCTGCAAGTATTTATGTGCCCGCTCTAGGTGAACGGCGATCGCCCGGTCATCAGTGCGAATCCGCTTAGCTTTCTCAAAGTAGTGGATCGCCTTGTGGAAATCGGCTTCACTGTAGGCAACCCGTCCAGCCGAGTAGAAGTCAAGGAATTCCTGAGTCTGGTCGTCGAGTGGTGTCTGGCGATCGCCCACCAGTTCATAAATGCTGGTCGGTTTCAGCTTACCTTTGACGCGAATCCGGTCGAGTTCCCGTACCCAGACGCGATCGCGACAAAACTGGTAGGTGTATTCGCTCAAAATGATGTCACAGCCATATTCTTTAGTGACTCCTTCTAAGCGAGAGCTAATATCCACCCCATCCCCAATCACGGTGTAGTCCATCCGTCGTTGAGAGCCGATGTTCCCAGAGACGACCTCCCCAGAACTGATGCCAATCCCAATGCGGATGATGGGTTTATCAGGAGCACCGCGATCGCGATTGAATTCCACCAGTCGTCGCCGCATGTCGAGTGCTGCCTGTACTGCCATCCAGCCATGATTGTCAACGGGGAGGGGTGCGCCAAACACTGCCATCAAGGCATCGCCGATGAACTTGTCGAGAGTGCCTTCGTAGTTAAACACCGCCTCTACCATCGTCTCAAAGTAGGCATTCAGCAGTGCCACGACTTGAGCCGCTTCCATTCGCTCGGTTAAAGCCGTATAGCCGCGAATGTCTGAGAACAGGATTGTCACATCTTTGCGTTCGCCCACCATCAGCGCATCTTCGCCCAGTGCCATGACTCGTTCGGCAACTCCTGGGGTCATGTAGCGATACATCGTGGTCTTCATCCGTTTTTCCTGGCTGATGTCCTCCAGCACCACCAATCCACCCCGGACGCCACCCTCCGGGTTGGTCAATGGATTGACGGTCAGGTTAATGCTGCGCTCCATCTCCCGCACATCGGCGGCATCCACACTCACAGGGTTCTCACTGTCGTTCCAGAGGAGGTAGCGATTGGGTTGGGTGCGATCGCTCACGGCCAAACTACACTCATTACTATCCGGGTTGGGACGATATAGCCCAATGGTTAAGCTCTGCTCTGGCACATAGTGTTTTGCCGCAGACTTGAGGCTATCCTCTAACCGCATTTGCAAAGTATCGACTGGCACCACCTCCCATACCTTGCGGCCAATTAACTGTTGTGTCCACACGTCGGCTTGGTCACGTCTACCCTCTTTGGGCATCGAGCAACCTAACAGTTCTAAGGCGGCATCGTTAATGGTGACAATTTGCCCTTGCATATCGGTTGAAATCACCGCATCTGAGAGGCTTTGTAGAATGTCTTTTTGGTACTGCTTTTCGAGCAACACACTTTCAAATAATTGAGCATTTTCCAGCGCGACCCCTGCCTGGATGTTAAACGCTCGCATGAACTCTTCATCGGAGCTCGTGAAACTTCCCTGGTATTTGTTGATTAGCTGAGTCACACCAATCAGGGTTCCCGTAGAGTTATAGACGGGCATACAGAGGATGTTGCGAGTGAGATACCCAGTGCGCTTATCGGTGTTGGGGTCAAAGCGTGGATCTTCGTAAGCATTGGGGATGTTTAAGGTTTGCCCGGTCGAGGCAACAAATCCGGCAATGCCCTTGTCGGCAGGAATGCGGATTTCCATTGGGGTGCCATCGGCTTTTGCCACCTTAGACCAAAGCTCATGCCTGTCGCGATCGAGCAGAAATAGAGTGCTGCGATCGGCTTGCATCAGATTGCGAGCTTCGTCCATGACCAAGCGCAGGGTTTGTTCAAGATTAAGGCTTTGCGCCAGACAGGAGGTTGCTTTGAGCAGAGCCGCAACCCCTCGTTGATTGCGAGCCGCAATGTAGAAGGAGTTACAACTTTCGAGGATAATGCCCATGGAGTTAGCAAACTCTCGAAACTGCTGCTCATCATCCTCATCAAACGGCAGTCCTCCGGCTTTGTTCAGCAGTTGCACCACTGCAACAACCCGATTTTTAGTGCTAAAGATCGGCATACAGAGGATGTTCTGCGTCCGATAACCCATTTCTACATCGACATCTGGGTTAAACAGATGATGGCTGTAGGCATCGGGAATATTCAGATATTCACCCGTTGAAGCGACATGCCCAGCAATACCAACATTAATCGGTAGGCGAATCTCAATCTGCTTTCCCCCTTCACCTTGAGCCACCTTTGACCACAGCAGTTCTTTTTCTTCATCCACTAAAAAAATGGTTGTGCGATCGGCTTGTAAGATCTGACCAATTTTTAACGTAAACGCCTGTAGGATTTGCTCCAGCATTGTCTCCAAGGCTTCGTTGTTGATCATTTCGATCGCCCGGAGAAAATGTTCAAACTCCCGCGTAATCTGATCGAGCAGACTAACGAACTGGGGAACAGGCAAATCCTGAACTCGATGCGTCAAGTCACTTTTGCGATCGCCCAGCGACAGAGTCGCCAACATGCTATTGGAGGGGGTCATGGTTGTTTATAAGGGATAGCAACAGCCCACGATTGGGTAGATGAATAAGACACACCAGCCAATTTCAACGGAGCACCCATTGTTTCTGTAGTACACCGTTGCTACGGGCAACTACAGTCCACAATAAACAAATTGACGGGGAATTGCACAGATGCAATTCACACTACAGCGGTTTTCAGACGAGTGCCACACAGCGCATGCCTGTAGATTTGGACAATATGAACGGTTGGTGTGGCATGCACAAATGAGAATTGCTGTAAATCGTCTCAACCGAGCCCTGCCAACATTCTGTCATTGCCAGCCAAGGGAGGCAACTCCTCTCAATCATTTACTGAACAGCTTGACGATAAGCGTTATAAAGCCGCTTCGTGTAATTCTCCATCGTAAAGAACCGGGCATTCTTCCGGGCATTTTTAGAGAGTTGTTGTCGCAATTCGCGATCGCCCAACAATTTCTCAATCTTGGCTTTGATATCAGCCACATCGTAGGGATCCACATACATTGCCCCATTACCACACACTTCAGGCAGGGACGATACCTGCGAAGTCACTACCGGGCAACCAAAGCTCATCGCCTCGACTGGCGGTAACCCAAACCCCTCATACAAAGATGGGAAAACGAAGCAATAGGCTCCACGATAAAGATAGCGCAAGCTATTAGTAGAAACATATTCCAGCATCTTCACCTGGCGTTTGGAATCTTTGTCAAAGAGATATTGCATTTTGCCCAATTCCTCTTCCCAAGACCAGGCTTTTTTGCCCACCACCACTAACGGCATATCAGTATCAATGGTGGCGTATGCCTCCAACAATCGACCCAGATTTTTCTTGGGTTCGATCGCCCCAACAAACAAAATGTATTCCTCAGGTTGGAGCTTAAATCGTTGTAGAAATTCTTCTGTTTTCTCCTCTTCTTCAGGTTGCAATGGCTCCAATACAGGCGGTTGATAAGTCACTACAATTTTGTTGGGATCAACCTCAAAATAAGTCAGCAAATCCCGCTTGGTATGCTCTGAAACCGAGATAATAACGGCTGAATCTTTGAGTGCCGTTTTGGTCTTGTAATAGAAAATTTCTTTATCATCTAGCGTTGCATAGGGCAAGCGTAGCGGGATCAAATCATGCATCGTTGTGATTTTTTTAGCTCCCCGCACTTGAATCGGTAGGGGATAGGTCGCGTGCCAGATATCAATCTTTTCGGGAACATAAATATCCGTTTCACGATGCAGATATTTATAAATTGCATTGGCTACGTCATAACATTGGGGCAGGTTAAATGACTCGGCATACTTCAAAAAGTCATCGCTAAATTTGCCCTGTTTAATCACAAATTGCCGCAGGGTTTTACGGCGTTTTGCTCGATAGAATGGCCCCAGTGAAGAACGAACTAATCCTTTAGAAATGTTGATTACGTCCCTGATTCGATTAGGGCTTTTAGCTTGTTCGTCAAAGAATAGGACTTCATCCAAGACGTCATTCACTTTGCTGCTATTGCGACTCAGCAAAACATCTACATTTGCCTCTAATAACCTCAACGCCTGAACCAGACTCGTGCCATAGGTTTTGATGCCCGTTCCACTGGTCAGTTGCAGGTTGTAGCCATCCACCAGAACATGTAGACCGTCCAACGTATGGTCAGGTTTGAAAGTAACGGGGCGATCGCTCTTTGTCTGATCCACCGCAAGAGGAGCAGCATACGCCACAGCTTCCGGGGCGGGCAATTCGCTAACGTTGCCCCAGGTTGAGTTCTCTGCTGTCGGACGAAATGTGCGAACCAGCCCAGGCACACAGACGACATACTTACCCCGCTTCGTGATGGAGTTTGGCGACCAGGCCGTGATCCACCAATCCTCGTCTGCCCCCTGCCCCGGCTTGCCCTTGTCGGGTTTGGGTGCACCCAGGTAGGGTGTGGGAATGGGCAAAACTGCACTCCAATAATCTCGGTGAGCATGGAGGTGTTGCCCCGGCATCGATCGCTTCAGGAGCACGCGATGACCTGCAATATTTTCTGTTTTGACAGTGGGATGCTCCAGGGCATCCCGTCCCGTCAGAAGGGGGCGTTCTTCCCGATCCTGCACAGCATCCAGCACCTCAAACAGATTGGGATCAACATCAACATCATCCTGAAAATAGGAGATCCAAATGATGCCAGGATCAGCTAACCAATAACTGATGCCTACATTCATGGCGTTGGGCAATCCGCGATTTTCGGGAATGTGAATCAGGGGAATATGATGTTGCTCTGCAATTTGTTTATTGATAGCCGCATTTTCAGGGGTAGAGGCATCATCAACGATGACGATGGGTACTTTTAGGGTTAGAAATTGAGGAAGCGATCGCTCTAAGCTGTGTGGGCGATTGTGTGTTGTGACCGTAATCGCAAATCGCTCGATTAAAATTTTTTGTTGCTTTCGATAATTCTCGATTTCATCTAACAGAAATTGCACATGCTCTTGATCTTGCTCAGATAGCTGTGTAGAAGTTTGTTTTGCATAGACCACAAAAACTTCATTCGCAAAAACAGGCTGAAAGGAACGAATCACATCCAACACAAAAGGAAGTTCAATCTCTCTCAGCATTGCCTTATGAAAAACGACAAAGGCAAAGTGATCGGCAGGTAATAAATAGGTAATGTTGTAGTGATAATTACCGGGGAAAAACTCTAGAAATTCATTCGGCGCAAGGATCGCATCCAACGGTTGGGTGTGCCGTTCTAAAAACGATCGCACCTGCATCCAATAGGGGTCTTGAAGGGGAAACGGCATGGGAAAATCTCACTATGAAGGTTCATCGTTTGTGGGCAATCCAATCGCTCGCTTTAGCTTGAACCAGGCAGTTCTCAGTTTCCAAAATTTGCTGCTTTCCATCGCTGCAATCACCGCTTGTGCATCTTGCAATTGTACTTGGAGTTGCTCCTCGATTCGCCTTAATTCTGCGTGCGATCGCTCCAATTGATGCTGCAAGTATTGCTGAGCTAAATGAGCTTGGTGAACCGTCTGAATGCTTTTACCTGGGGCAAATTCCTGATGCCAAAACATCACACGCAGGCGAGAGGCTTCAGTTGACCAATCCCGACTTTGCTGGAACACCGATTGCTCCAATTGTTGTGGTGGATAGAGCAATTCACAGGTTGCCTCATAACTAAATAGAAACTGTGTTTGTTGCGCGAGATAGAGGAGTATAGATAAGTCAACCCATTCGTTTAACAACGGGTCGTAGGACAGAAGTGTATCGAGGAGCGATCGCCTCCCAATAGCAGCACTGAGAGTTATCAACGGCTCAAATAATAGCAACCTATCCAGATCAAATGGATGAAACTGAATCAGTTCAGAGGTGTCTTCAGCAGCAGCAATTAAGGCACCAGAATATGCCACTCCAGCAGTTGATTTCTCTAAAAGAGACACTAACCTAGCCGCATGATTAGGATGAATAGCAATCTGATCTAATACTGCAAAGTATTCTGCTTGGACTGCGTTGAGTCCCTTCCAAATCTGAGTGCTCTTGAACTCATTGGCAGAAGATTCAACAATCTGAATCGGGAATTTAGACTCGTAGAGTTGACATAACTGAGCTGCTTTTTCTACGGACTCAGCGATCGCAATCACTCCAATATTTCCATAACTCTGTCTCGCTAAACTTTCAAAGGTTTTTTGTGATGTTTCTATTGAGTCAGATGCAATTTTGATAATAAATTCAACCTGAGGCTTAGCGGTTATTTCAATAGATTGAATAAAACCTTTGGTCTGAATTAATCGTTGATGATGCGGGATAATATCTAACAGTAATTTCTCTAACGTATAGTGCTCTAAAAAAATAGCATGAGCCTTTTGAGATAGAGCGATCGCCTCTTGTGGATGCAGGCGAATCCACTCCATATATTCTGAAATTTGTTGAACCTGTGCCTCAACACTCAACCCTAAATCTAAATAGAGAACGGAGTCACCAAACGCCTTACGAATAAAGGGATGCTCCCCACAAATGGCGATCGCCCCCGATGCCACAATTTCAAAAATCCGCATCGAGGGTAGTTCATAGCGAGTGTGTTCTTCTCGATGCAAACACAACCCAACTCCCACCTGATTTAAGGTTTGAAAAACACTCGCTCCGTCATACGGTAATGCCCCTTTATAGGCAGTTTGGAGATGTGTCCATCCCTCCGGATTGCCATACACCTCCATGTAGGGTTGCTGATCTAATTGCTCAAATAACTCCTGAAATCGGGGCATATCCCAGTTTGATCCCAGATAAATTAACCGGGGATTTTCTAAGTTTGGAACTTGATAAGCATTACGAGCACAACTGGTGTAAAAGGGAACCGTAAAGAACTGCTTTGGAGTGTGGTGAAGGATGTGATGCAACCACCGTTCAACCGGGAAAGATGACGTCAGATAGCCATCGTAACTAAGCACATGTTTGACGTATTTCTCAGTCCCCTCAAAAAAAGAAAGCGGATTCCACATACATCCGTAAGTAGGAAATCCTGCTAGCTTAGGACTATTGTTATGCAGCGCAATCACAAAGTCAGGTTGAAAATGATCGATATCGGCAGCAGTATAAACTTCTGCCGCTTGCCAACCCAAATTCAGGGCTGCCTGATAGAACCGTTTGGAAAGTTCAGTTTCAGCAACCGATTGCCCTGAAAATGGGTTTTGAATCGCAATTCTCATCTAAAATCGTTGCGCTTGAGCATTATAAATATCTTCCAAAATGTCTCGAAGATTGTATTTGTAATGCCATTGAGGATAGTGGGACTGGAACTTACGAACATCTGAAATATACCAGATGTGATCCCCAGAACGATTGTCCTCAGAGTAGACGTAATTCAGCTTCTTGCCAGAGAGTTCTTCACAGATGGCGATCGCCTCTAACATGGAGCAATTGCTATGGCGAGAACCCCCAATGTTATAAACCTCACCTGAGCGAGGATTTTGGTAGAAATGATAGAAAGCATTCACCAAATCATAGCTATGAATGTTGTCTCTGACCTGCTTCCCTTTGTAGCCAAAAATAGTGTAAGTATCACCCGTGATCGTACATTTCATCAAGTACGCTAAGAAGCCATGTAACTTCGCTCCGGAATGAGCCGGTCCCGTTAAGCAACCCCCTCTGAAACTGGCAGTTTTCATATCAAAATATCTGCCATACTCCTGTACTAAAACATCCGCTGCGACTTTAGAAGCTCCAAACAACGAATGTTTGGAATTATCAATCGACATCGACTCATCAATGCCAATGAAATAGGAATGATCTTCAGCGATTTCCCAGCGAGTTTCTAACTCTTGTAAGGGCAAAAAGTTTGGCGTATCGCCATACACTTTATTGGTTGAGGTAAAGATAAAAACCGCATTGGGGCAATGCTGGCGAGTCGCTTCTAGTAATACCAACGTTCCATTGGCGTTGACCGTAAAATCAACGTGGGGGTCACTCGCTGCCCAGTCATGAGAGGGTTGAGCAGCAGTGTGAATAATCAGGGAAATATCTGAAGAATACTCTTTGAAGAGCGACTCAATTTTGTCGCGATCGCGAATATCTGCATCAAAATGTTGATACTTGTCTCCGTAGGTTTCCTGAAGTAAATTGCGATTCCATTGAGTCGAGGCAGACTCTCCGAAGAAATAAGCCCGCATGTCATTGTCAACGCCAATCACATTAAAACCCAGATTGGCAAAAAAACGGACGGATTCGGAGCCAATTAAACCAGCAGAACCTGTAATTAAAACGGTCGGCATAACACTTCACTCCCTCACTACAAATAAACTCTAATTCGTCTGTATTACATCCCAAAACTCGTCATGCGATGAATGGGTCATGAGAGATTAATCCTTCACACCCATTCGAGATTGCTATAGTCGCTGATCGTACGTTTCTACCTTCTTCATGGACATGGCTGAAATGAATAAAGAGGAAAAGATAGTCCCCAAACCGATAATAGTCAGGGTTGCAGCAAACGAAGCCCATCCTGAATTTGGAATAAAGGTCAGGTTTGAATTTAGCCACTCAATGACTTGTCTAATCAATATCAAACCACCAACGGTTGCTGTTATAAAACCAGTCAACAATCCGACTTCTAGAGTAAAAATTTGATAGAAATATCTGAGTAAGGCATTATCTCGATCAAAACGACGGCTCCATGAGTAGGTTTTGACATGTAACCCAAGGCTTAATACTTCAAAACCAACAACGCTAAAAATAGTAGCAAAGATACTCGTTACAGCCCCTACAGATCGATCCTGGTATTTCACCAGATCCAGCAGGACAATCACATGGATGAGAAGGCCCAGAATCAGGAGAAATAATCCGGGAAAGAGAAAAACTTTGTTAGGGCAATAGATCAGCATCATTCTTAAACTACGCCAACCATCTCGGAAGGTACGCAGTTTCGATTCACCTTTTCGAGGGTGGAGATGAATCGGAATCTCAGCAATGTTTAACCGTGTTAATCCGGCATTAATGGCTAGTTCCAGATTAAATTCCATCCCTGGACTCACGGGTTGAATCAAATCATAGGCTTGACGAGTGAACCCACGGAACCCGCAATAGACATCGGTATATTTTGTGCCAAACAGGAAGTTAAGCAAGGCTGTTAAAGCTGGATTACCAAAGAGACGATGCAGGAAAGGAATTGTCCCTTGTCCACCTTTGAGATATCGGCTCCCGGTGACGAAATCATACCCATGATTCCGTAGGTAATCTAAAAATTGAGGAATTTGCAAGAAGTCATAGGTATCATCGGCATCGCCCATGATTAGATAATCACCTCTGGCATGGCTAAACCCTTTCATGTAGGCGTTACCATAGCCCCGCAAGGGTTGATGTACAACACGCGCACCCATGCTTTCAGCGATCGCCACTGAGCTATCCGTTGAGCCATTATCAGCCACAACAATTTCACCCACCACTCCTGCGGTGGCAAAAGCCGTCTGAATTTTCTGAATGCAACTGGCGATCGCCTTTTCTTCGTTGAGACAGGGCATCACAACTGACACCAGAGGATGCTCGACTGAGTATCCAGCGAGGGAATTGGCAGCAACCTGATCAGAAACCGTCTCAACCATAACTTTTAAATCAATTCTCACTAAGGATTAAAGCACTTTTTCTCGCCCTATTCATCGAGGGGTAAACCTAATATCTTTTTGATTTGGAACCACTGCTTTCTCAGCTTCCAAAATTTACTGGTTTCCATCGCAAAAATGCGTTCTTTAGCAATATTTAGATCCTCTTGAGTGCGTTTTAGTTCCGTTTCTAAAGAATGCACTTGTTGCTGAGCTTTGTTGAGAGATTGTACTAACTCTTGTGATTGCTCAGAAACACATTTGTAGGTAGCAATCTGCTCCTCAAAATCAGTAATGACAGCTTGAAATTTTTGAATTCGAGCTTTTAACCAAGCATCTGTTTGATAGAGGGAAGCGTTGTTCTGAACTTCCCAAAACTCTGCTCGAATCGATCGCACGTTTCTGGCTGAAAATCCTTCCAAATAATAAGATGCAATTGTGCGGGGATAGTAGCACCAGTGGATACTGTCATCAGACAACGTCTTCAAATACCATTCCACATCGGAGACTGCTTTATAGCTCTCGTTAAAGAAACCCCATTTTGAAAAGACTTCAGCACTGGCAAAAGTTGCCTGGTGAGGCATACTGCCATAAATCATGAAATCTTTGACATGTTGTGGAGCAGGTGGCTTGAAAAGTTGAGTTTTACCGGACGAGTTTCTGACCTCAAGATCACCATAGACGATATGACAGAGAGGATTGTTTTGTAGAAAAATTGCTACATCCTCAATCACGGAATCATCAACCAGGTAATCGTCCGAATTCAAGAAGTAAATATAAGAACCAGTCGCCATGCGAATTCCTTTGTTCATGGCTTGGTAAATGCCTGAATCCGGCTCACTAACAAACTTATGAATCGAACTTTTATACTGAGAAATTAGATCAACTGTTTTATCAGTAGAAGCACCGTCTATGACAATGTATTCAATCTGATCATACGTTTGGGCAAGCACACTCTTGATAGCCTTCTCAATGTAGGCTTCCGAGTTTCTACAAACTGTAATAATCGAGATTTTCATTAATCGCTCTTAATCCTGTCGTAAACCGATCAGCCCTTTCAACTTAAACCAGAGACTTCGAAGCTTCCAGAACTTGCTCGTCTTCATTGCTTCTACTTCAGCTTGCAATTCCTGAATCTTTTCTTTCGATTCCTTTAATTGTGTTCTCACTTTTTGCAACTTAGCTTGTGCTGATTGCGGTGAATCTTGATCTGTGTGGATGGGGTGCGATCGCATCGACTCCATTTCCAGCAACGCTGCTTTAAGGGAGGCTCGTTCAAAGATCTGGCTTTCTGGAGTCGCAAAAGTCGTTTCCAGGGGAACTGCAACAGAAATGTTTTGCAAGTTGAGATGGTGCGATCGCTGCGGGTCATCATCATTCAACGAAATATGCACCTGATCCAACCCAGGAGTAGTGAAATCTCGTTTCCCAATCAAGTCTTGATATAACTCCAGATATCGTTTTGCCTGTGACTCTAACCCATAATGTGCCTCGATGAGTTTGCGACACTGCTGACTCATAGTCTGAAGTGCGCTTGGAGAAGACGCACATTCCAAAATCACATCAGCCAGGTGCGAGCTATCTCCCAACCTGACCAAACGACCCGTGACTCCATCCTTGACTAAATCCGGAATACCACCGACATCATAGGCAACCACAGGCGTACCACAGCTCATTGCCTCCAACATCGTATTGGGCAGATTATCTTCTAGGGACGGCAGCACAAAAATATCTGCGGCAGCATAAATCAGTGTTAATGTGTCATCTGAGTCAACCCGACCAAAGGTTTTAACAGGAATATTCAGCGATTTCAATTCCTCATTAGGTAGACCAAAACACAAAAGTTGAATCTTATTTCTTTGAGCTTTATTTTGAAAGTCGTCTGTTTCGAGACAACGTTTAAGCGCATTCAAAAGCTCTGTAAAACCTTTTCTCCGCTCATTGCCGTTATCAGCTCCAATTAATAAGGTAAAGGCATTTCGTTCTAGACCGAGTGAAGCTCTGGCTTCTACCTTATCAACAGGAGTGAAAATATCGGTTTCCAGTGAGTTTGGAATGACCTCAATCCGCTGATGCTTGAACAGTTGGCTTTGCTTGGCACATTCTGCCAACCAATGGCTGGGGGTCACAACCGTCAACTGAATATCGGAGAAACTTGCAATTTTATCTGCCAAAATCGCAGCAGCCAAGTTATGAGGGTCTTCCTGGAGTTGAGGACAATTGACACAATCAGAAATGTATTTGGTGCAACCCGCCGAATAATGGCATCCCCCGGTGAATGCCCACATATCGTGAAGCGTCCAAACGATTGGTTTCTGCACTCCAGCAAGTTGCTTGATAGTCAGGGGGGATTGAAATTGTGTAATCCAGTGCAGGTTAATAATGTCGGCTTCCAGGACTTCATCGAGCTGGCTCAAATCAAACCCCGGATAGGGGAAGGAAAATAACGTGTTAGAAACTGGAGTTCTATTGGAATCAATATAGTGCTTCTGAAGAATCGAAATTAACTTACGGTTAGCATCCCCGTCCCGATGGATGGGCTTCACTGCAAGTACGGTGTCATCAATAGACTGCCTAAGATTGACCAGCATCAAGGATTGATGTCCAACCCTGTTGAGTCCTTTGTGAAGTCGATAGGCTGCTCTCGCCGCACCGCCACCAAAGTCAACGGTGTTTGCTTGAATAATTTTTAGTGGAGCAGGAACAGATGGGTGAGTGCCGTTGAGGCTGAATTGCTGCCTCCACAGGTTGGGACGGGAAGCGATCGCCTCAACAAACAACGAGTCTGGTTTACGGACTCGACCACTCGGCTCTACATCCAGCCCATATTGCTCAAAGTCAGGGATATGGGACTCGTGTGCCTTGCAAACTCGAACATCGGTAAATCCAGTCTTTGCCAAGACAGCAGACAACGAATAGTGATCATACATCCATTGATGAACTTCACCACCCAGTCGAAATTGCCCGATCTCTTTAGCGATTTCTTCAGGCGTTTTGGATTGGTTAGCCGTACTATTCGACAGGATTTGCTGACGTTGTGGACGCAGCAACTTGATCAAATTCTCGCCCTCAGCCCCAATGCGCTCAATCACAAATTTCTCGTTGGGAATCTCTTCTTGAGCGAGATAGGCAGCCATATCACCGCCAGAGCGATTGCGAACAGTCTGGTCATACATCTCCAGCATTAACCAGTCATAGTTTGCAATCCATTCCGGTGAGCCTTGACTGGCTTCCTCAAGGGCTTTGAGATAGAGACGAGCAATCTGCTCTAGATCAGGAACTACAACTCGAATCAGCCCTTTAGGACGTAGAACTCGATGGCATTCGTGTAAAAACTGCTTTGCTTCTTCCTTCGTGAAATGCTCTAAGACATGAGAGTGGTAAACCACATCAAAAGAAGCATCGGGAAATGGAATACCTTGCCGCAGATCATGAGCTATGACTCCTTCACCAGTCGAAATGAAGTCAACATTAGTCCAGTCGGGGTGAAAATGGTAGCCACAACCTAAGTTAAGGTAATCCATGAATTGCGAATTGATGAACTTTGAATAATATAGTTCAAACTAGTCACGTCGCAGCAAAATAATGGAGTCACGCTGCACGATACCTAAATCAGGCTTAACAACCGTCCAACCTGCTTTTTTCGCAATAGCAGTCATCGTTTCCTGGTTGTTTCGGGGCCACCAAATTTTGTCATCTGGCAGGTCTTTAAACTCCAGGGGAACGCTACCCTTAACCCAACCAAATGCCTCCAACTTATTCCAATCAGAATATTGATGGGTTGCCATTCCACCAGGCTTCACTTTAAGCAGAGCATTTCGCAAAATTGTCTCGATTTGCTCGACGTTGTTATGACATAAAACACCGAAAGACCAGAAGAAATCAAAATAGTTATCCTCAACACAGGAGAATGAATTATCGGTCACCGTGTGACACACGAGTCTGCCGTTGTACTGTTCAGGGTTCAACCATTGCTCAACCTGTTGAAAATCGACAACATGCAACTGCCCTTGAGGAATGTATTTCAAAAGTGCTCGCGTCCATGACCCTCTTCCGGGTCCCAGTTCGAGCACTTTCGAGTTTGATTTGATGTAGGGAAATGCACCTTTGTAGAAGACTTTACGGTAGGAGCCACCGATGATCTTCTCCTCCTGACGACGAGTTGGATCTGGAAACAGGGACAAGACATTACCACTGTCATATCCGTAATTAAATTCTTTTTGTAACCAATCTAAAGTCGGCACTCTTCCACTCCTCAATAGTTAATAGCTTTAGTAAATAGCTTCCAGATGAACTGCCTACAGCTTACGAAACTCGACGTATAAACTTTGACCTGTAACAAACTGTCTTAAGCCAGTGTTTAAAGCCTTTTGGTACAAACTCAAGGTATGACGATTAAACAAGAGCTTTCCTACAGGAGAAACAGAGCGGTAATAGTCTCTGTAACTTGTTAAGTAACCCATAACGTGATAGCTGGCGAGCGGCTCTAACTTAACTTTTTCAAGTTTTATTGGGAAAATCTTCTCAAGAGCCTTGAATGACTTTTTAGACCATTGGAACATGTGATGAGGTGGCATGTCCAACAGGCAGTATTCATGCTTCAAAAAGCTCTCTGAGTTAGGGACACAAAGCACCAGTTTGCCTCCCTTTTTTAACAGTTGAATTGACCAATCTAGAAAATCTTTTGGATTTGAAACGTGTTCCAAAACCTGAAAACTACAAACAGCATCAAAACTTTCGGAATATTGACCAACTAGATCCTTCAGGTCAACTCGCTCAATGGGAAGATTTTGCTTTTGGGCGGCTTTAACCGCACTCTCGTTTAATTCAATTCCTCGTGCTTGTAAGCCAGCTTCTTTACACTGCTGGATAAAATAGCCGTAGCCTGACCCAATTTCAATAACGTTTTGATAGCCCTTGAGGTCTTCAAGCGCAACCTGATATTCCCACTTATCAGGCATGTAATACCAACTCAATTGACAGAGTTGCTCATAGAGTTTGTCTGAACCAGTCGTATCAGAGGGCAAAAAGAATTTTAGCCCTGTCTCAAGGCATTCATACAGACAGATTTCTGGATGACCGTGCAACTCACTGGTGATATCAATCCGGAAACCATTCTTCCAATCATTAATCAGTTGGCTTGCAGGAAAAACTTCTATCAATTTGACTTGATTAGAACCGGTTAGTGGGCTAACAACAGATTGCTTGGGTTGGTAGCCTTGTTGTCTGGCTAACAGCTTGCCTTGCTCCCGGACGCTGATTTCTGGCTTACTTAAGCCTTCCAACTTCTTGAGCGGTTGCTTGATTAGATCCTTGAGCCCCATCCACTTCTGACGCAGCTTCCAGAATTTGCTGGACTCCATAGCAACAATGGTGCCTTGAGCCTCTTCTAATTGCTCTCTCACCCGCCGGAGCCGATTTTTAACCTTATTTAATTCCTGGAGTTGTTTCTCTTTCTGGTCGAGTTGAGCCTTCAGATCAATGATTTGCTGGCGATCGCCCTGCTCTACCTTACCCCCAAAGACCTTCTCGTAGGTATAGAGGTCTGCCTCACGATTCATGGCTACATAGGGGGGATGCTCTAGTTCCCAGAGGTCTTCTGTTGGCAAATTAGCAAGGGGGTTATTCGAGCCAGGGGTAGTATGGGTTGCATCAGCCCCAAACCCAATGTTGGTGACCAAGTTAACACGGGGCAAAATGGAAAGCCCCGTTTGTGACCAAACCGTGTAGCCCCAGGGATAATCCCAGGTGTCTACCTCACCTCGATAAGCCTGGTCAAGCAGCTGAGTCCATAAGATTTGCTCTTGAGGATGCTCGAACATACTACTAATTAAGCCTGCTTCCTTAAAGTCGAGCCAGCCCTGCATATCAACATCGTAGTGCTGCCAGGCTCGCCTCCAAGTCGCCCATCCCCAGATGTGGGGATATCTTGAGAAGTAATAACTATATTTAGTGCGTTCAATTCCAAATTGAAAATTATTACCACTAATATGCATAATCCGACTGTCATTTCTATACCGCTCTAACAGAGCTTGACAGTAGGAAAAGAACGAAGGGACAGGCAGGCAATCATCTTCGAGCAAAATCGCTTCTTCAACTTCAGAAAAAACCCAGTTGATGCCACTTGATACTCGTCGCTTGCAACCTAAATTATGCTCTGAAAAGTTAGTGAGAACCTCGCAATCCCAATCAACTTGATTAATGACTTCTCTTGCCTTTCGACACTTTTCTGCCTCTTCCGGAAAACGCGGACCATCTGCGACAACCAAAAGCTTCTTGGGCTTTGCATTTGCGATCGCCTGAAACACCCGTGCAGTTAGTTCGGGGCGGTTAAATATAAGGAAAGCAACGGGTGTCGTTAATGACATAGGGCAGGCAGAATGAGACGTCGTCGATCTATAGCTCCAAAGTAGGAGGTTATCTCAGGTTCTAATCCGAGTCAAGTCTAAAGATTTTTTTCAGCTTTATCCATTTCCCTCTCAGTTTCCAAAACTTACTGCTTTCCATCGCGGTAATCGTCTCCTGAGTTTGCTTCAGATTTTCCCGCAATTTCTTGAGGTTAGTTTGGACTTTTTTCAGAGTCTTTTCTTTCGTGTTCAGTCTATTTTCAGTTCTGGCAAGCTTGTTATTAGTAGCCTCTAATGCTCCTTGCATTTGATATAGGCTTGCCTGCAATCGTTCAATCTCCGCCTGAGCCGCCTGCAATTCATATAAAAAGCGTCCCCCCTCTACCTGTGCTGCCTTGAGTGCTGTCTGATATTGCTCTAATTCGGTTTGAGAGGCTTGAAGTTGAGCCTGCGATCGCTCCAATTCTGTTCGATGAGTTTGAAGTTGTCCATCAGCCTGTTTCAACTCATATTGCAGGCGCAATTGTGCCAAACGTAAGTCTCGAACTTCAGTTTGGGAGGAACTGTAGACAACCATCATGGGCAGCTCAACTTTAACAACCTCTGGTGTAGCAACTAAAGCAAATAAACGCTCCGCCGCTTCAGGAATGGTAGGAATCTCTTGGATTGTTCTCAAAATATGAATAAGGACGTCTTTACGCAGCAAACCTAGGGAGAGAAGACCAAGGGGATGCTGGAGCAGTGGAAGAACTTGAACTGCCTCCTGATAGGTTTTAAAGGGATTAGCCTGAGTAAACACCGAATTTGTGATATTACCATCAACGTTGGCGATCCAGGCTCCATACAAAACTCCTGTGGTTTTAGTAGCAGACTCACTAGTTAAAACGTTCAACGCTGAGGAGAGAAATGCCTCATCGTATTGAAAATAATGATTAGTTACGACAAAATACTCTTCTTTATGCTCTTCTAATACATTGAGAATTGCATCAATAGTAGCGGGGTAATCTTCCCAAACCAGAGAAGAACAATTGTATCGACGAATAGATAAATGTCTGGAACGATTCACCCAGGCTAATGTCAGTTCTTCATCACGCTCATCTCCGTCATACTGCAAACAAATAACACCCACAGGAATTGCATTGGTCAAACTAGAGAGGTTCTTACTTTGCTGCCTAACTGCATGACGAGTATTCAGAATATTATCTAGTTCAGATTGCAAAAATGCAGTTTCTTCTAAAAGTTGTGTAGGGCGATCGCGATCTGGAATCTCCCACAATGGAGTTCCGTGAACCACACGGTCACAAATTCGATCCAGTACTAGATCTTTTCCCGGTAATAGCTCTTCCAGAGACTTAAACCTTAGATCGTAAAGATGGTGATTCTTAATGCCAAAGGCTTTGAATTGGGTTGAAAATCTAAAGAAATAAGCATAGGTGAATCGATATAACTTGCGGAGCAATTCTATACTTTGCTCTTGAGTTAGCAATGCTGACTCTTTTAATAGAGAATCTACCAATTCACTCAACGCCTGCTCTGAATCGGTGTTCTCCATCAGATGAACAAACCCTTTTCTATAGGGAGACAATTCAGATGTGGCTGTGCAAACTCCTCGTGCGGCTGCCTCAATCGAAACAGTACTGAAAAAGGCAATTGCAGCATCCGTATGCCAAAATAATGCATAAGAAGCCAATTGCTCATTGGGCATCATGATTCTGACATTTTTAGGTGTAGATTGCGCTTGACGGTAGGCAAAAGTCAGGAAATCAGTATTTGCGGGATGAATAGCATCTCCCCCAATCCAGGGATGATGACGTATTATCAGATACTCATCTCGTTGTGAGAATATTTTGATAAATCGCTCGACAAATTCTAGCTGGTCAGCGATGCTGGCATAATCATCAGAATCTGCCAACTCATCGGGGCTAGAAGTAAAAATTGTGAAAACCTTCGCATCCTGTGGAATATTTAGCTTTTGTCGCACCTCAGCATAATTAGTCTGGAAATCATAAAAAGGTTTCCAATTTAAACCAGAACCAGACTCTCGATTGCTGAAATATTGTTTGACAATGGACAGTTCAGTAGGTGTGAGTGGGACATCTTTCCAGGCATCAACACATGCTTCAGGAGATTTAGGACTCAGACAAATCGTATTATCGAAGAAACTAAAGCTATCATCAATGAAGCCCCGTTCATGGGTAATGATATCAATATTCTTTTCCTGGGCTGCTTCAAATGCGACTCGATAAGGAGCAATGCGCCCATTAAATAGAAACAAAGTATCAGGTTTATAGGTTTCCAATAGCCTACAAAATGTTTTGTAGGTAACCAAACCATCTACCAGGTATTTTTTGTAAACTCGTCGGACATCAGGTCTGTCTAATTCTTGTTTTGTTGAGAGCCTGAAATAGGAGTTAATTGATGAAATGATCCATTTACCAATCGGACGATCTTGATAAATTGCTTCACTGTAATCCTTTGGATCAAGAGCTTCGACCCACTCTTTAGCCAATTGATAGTCTTCAAGATCAATAAACTCTCTAAGCTGCTGATGTGGTAGGTTTAACGAGCCAAAAAGTTGTTTGCCAGCTTGAGAACAGGCTTGACACAAGGATGCTTGATCCGTGCCATATTTCTCAGCTCTTGCAGTCACAATACAGTCTTGGTAAACTCCATCACAACCTACAACTAGAACTTCATTTCCCCGTTGTTGGAGAGCGATCGCCAAAACAGCATCAACCTGATGATGAACCAACCACTCGCCGTAGGGTGCAAAAAATAAGATGCGTTTTTTCTCCAACTGCCCTTCTAAATTTTCAGTCTTTGTTTGGTCAATTTTATCTGGAGTCATCATTAAATCAAATTGCTTAAACGATGGATCGACACGAGTGGGTTTTTCAAGAACAATTGTGATGCCATTGTTAGTAAAACTTTTTCTGCCGGGATAAAGAGCTTCTAATTGCCTTTGAGTTTCAGGAGGAATTTCTCCATGATAAACAGGTTCAAAATGCTCGATGATAAACTTTGTTTGTTTAATGTATTCGAGGTAATCTTCCGTAAATAAGCGATTGATAGAAGGGTGATCGTAAACATGATGAATTATAATTCCTGCGGTTTCTTCATCTGTAAATTGGCATAGGTGTTGATATAGCTGAGGCGGGCGCATCAACAAATGTCCCCAAGGGGGGATAGGTGAGTTTCCAAAGTGAAATACATTTCCCCGCTTGTCAGTAATGGTTCGGAGATGATGCCCATCATGGGCTGACCAAACAGGGGAAAAAATAGAGCAAAGTTTTCCTCCTGGTTTCAGAGCCGCAAACATTTTCTCCAGAGCAAGTGGAAACTTATTCAAATGCTCAAAGGTTGCTGTTGAAAATATCAAATCGTACCTGGAGTAATATTGTGACGGCAAATCTTCAATATTGCTAAGGACAACGCTATATTTTGCAAAAGTTCCATCATCTCGCAGGTAAGCTGTACTACCCTCAGAGTTTTGAATCCATGCTTTTACATCGGTATAGTCAGGAATTTCTTTTTCAAGTGATTCTGCGTATTCTAATGTTTCTAAAGCAGTCCAGGAATTGGCTTTGAGATAACCTAAAACAAAGTCTTTAGGTAAAATTCCTCCCACATCCAGTACATCTTTACCTTCAAATCCAACCATCTCTTGACAAGCAAACGCCATTGTTACTTGCCAGTGAAGATCAAATTTAGCTTGAACCTCTGCAATGTTAGATGCAGTGAGTTTCTTTTCCATAGCTCTGGTCTTAATCAATCTCCTAAACTGGCTTTTCCCTTATTGGACTATGATGTTCCATTGAACAGGGGTTCCCTTCTTGGCATCCTGTTTAATGGATCTACCCAGGAGCATTTCATAATACTTGGGTGGCAATCCAAAACCCGGTCGGACTGCTCTCAAATTCTCAGGGGTGAACCGATCGCCCGCTTTCATATCTTGAGCCACATAGAGCGATCGCCGAAACACCATTGATTTTTTCTCAGCTTCCGTAGGACCATACTGCACGTTACCTAATGCCTGCCATGCTCTTTCGGACTCTATCACGAGTTGTTGCATTTCTTCCGGTTCCATGGAGAAAACCGAGTCTACCCCACCATCAGCCCGTCTCAAGGTAAAGTGCTTTTCAATCACGGTCGCCCCTAGAGCCACACTGGCGATCGCGGCTCCAATGCCCATGGTGTGATCGGATAGCCCCACCTGCACATCAAACAACTGTTGTAGATGAGGGATAGTGAGCAAATTTGAGTTTTCTGGCGTCGCTGGATAGGAACTGGTGCATTTCAACAACACCAAATCTTGACATCCTGCCTCTCGTGCCGCACGAACCGCTTCGTCCAGTTCGGCGATCGACGCCATGCCTGTAGACATAATGATTGGTTTCCCGGTCTTTGCCACTTTGCGAATCAGAGGCAGATGAACGTTCTCGAATGAGGCAATCTTGTAGAGCGGTACATCTAAAGCCTCTAAAAAATCTACGGCTGTTTCATCAAAGGGAGTGCTAAAGCCAATCATGCCTAGCTCGCGACACCGCTCTAAAATTGGTTTGTGCCACTCCCAGGGGGTATAGGCTTGCTGATAGAGCTTATGGAGCGAGTTGCCTTTCCACAAGCTGGTGGGGTCAGCGATAAAAAACTCTCCCTCTTCCACATCGAGCGTAATCGTGTCTGCCGTGTAGGTTTGCAACTTCAGGGCATGGGCTCCGGCTTTGGCTGCTGCCTCGACTAAATCGAGTGCCCGTTCTAAGGATTGATTATGGTTGCCTGACATCTCCGCAATGATGAGCGGAGGGTGTTCTTGCCCAATGGTTCGGTTTGCAATTTGAATCGACGATTGCATCATGATGGCAAATGAGTAGGAGGATGTTTCAGAGCCTTTCCAATCAAATTACGAACAGGAGTATCCCAACCTTGAGTTAAAAGATGTTCATAGGGAGCGCGATCGCGAGTTCGGTGATAGGAACCTTCTCCGACTTGAGAGAAGGGCTGAATCTTTCCATCCCGAATAGCTAACCAGTTAGCCTTAAACAACGCTTCAGCGACCTGTGTTAGTTTCTCATAACTGGTTCGTAATGTGTGGTGTTCTGTAAAGCTAACCACTTCTTGGACTAAAATCTTGCCTGTATCGATGCCGCTATCTATGTAATGAATCGTCACCCCTTTTGGAGTGTCTTCTAAGAAGCTCCACAGGTTTGGATCGGCTCCTCGATTCCACGGAAGTAATGAGATATGAATATTGATAACTCGGTTCAAAAATTGGCTCAAAACGTCTTGTTTGAGAATATGCCGATACCGATAACTCACGATGAAATCAATATCAGATAGCCATTCAGAGCCAGAGGTAATCTTTTCCTCTGTTGTTGTAACGCTATCATCGCAACTCTCTAGAAAGTGTTGTAGCTCCAGATGAGGTGGACCCAAAAACAAAACCTGCATAGTTGAGAGTCATAAAAGTTGATTCCATTTACTCTCTCATCATTGCAGAGCTTCAAGGTATTTCTGGAATTCAGCAATGAAGGCGATCGCTCTCAATACCTGGTCTGAGGCTAAGTTTCAAGTCTTGCATTTATAGCCCTACGCATATGCATTAGGACATAAGGGGTTGTGGGGGTTGCGCCCCAGCCCTGTCAAGGTGTTAAATCCAGACTAGAGAATAATAGTGAAACCACGATTCCTCGTTCCGGATTTTTAGCCTCCCTAAAAAGGAAATTAGGTTTCCGAGCTGGGCTATCAAGCCGAACGGTGAAACCCAGCATCCTCGTTTACCACCTTGACAGGGCTGGGCGAAGCCCCCAAACCCTTTTACATTGCAGAACTTTGTGTTCGCAACACTAGTGCGATCGCGCCAGCAACACCCTTAAAAAAGATAAAAAGGGTCTACTGTAGCAGAACTCGCAACTTGCACCCGTGAATGGCTGATAAAAGCATTGATGAATTTGGGATATGCGGTTAAAGCAATTGCATTAGCCCGTGAAATAATCCGACAAAAAGAGGGGGTTTCATTGGTTTGATCTACGACTTCTTGGAGAACTTGTTTAGCTAGTTCTTCTTCCCATACCTTTGGTGAGTCCTGGTTGTGTCCCACAAGAATGAAAATAGCATCAATCAATATGTCTTCACGAGCATTTTGCAGATGGCGACTGAGGCGAGGATCAAGATAGTGCATTACATACTCCCAGTGCTGTCTCTTTTGAAGCAAGCAGCGTTTCCAAAGCCCCTACCGGATTGACAAGACCACACCCCATTCGCTGAGGATCAACATCAGGCAGTAGTATACAACTTTTTAGTAAAGCATGCTCAATTTCATCAACAGTAGCATCAGGTTTTGCCTGGAATAAAAGCGCAGCAACCCCTGCCACATGAGCGGCTGCCATCGAAGTTCCACTTTGTTTACTCAACCCTCCACCGGGTTTGGTAGAAAGAATATCGACACCTGGAGCAACTAAGTTTGGTTTAATTGGGTCGTTGGGGCGGTCGAACACTTGACTGCTCGAAAAGTTTGCCACCCGATTGTTTTGATCGACTGCACCAACGGCAAGAACGCCGGGGTAGTTGGCAGGAGAATAGGAGCTTCTACGTCCTGAGTTTCCGATCGGGACAATACACAACACCTCTTGTTGCCGAAGTCTTGCCAGCACGGTTTCAAATAAGGGATTGTAGCCTGGCATGCCCAGAGATACGCAAACCACCCGCACCCTCTGGTCAAACATCCAATCTAAACCGCACAGGACTCTGATTAAGGGTTTTCTCCCTTCGATCACCATGCCAGAACAGAGTTTAGCATCTGGGGCAATGCCAATGGCTTGTCCATCAACTGTGCCCCCACAAATAATGCCTGCGGTATGGGTGCCATGATCACTGGAATCATGAGGAAGTGTATTGGGAAGGATTTCGCCGTTCTCATCGAACTGGGCAAATGTGGTAATGCGATCGCACAAAGCAGGATGCGCCCCATCTATACCCGTATCCAAATGTCCTACCTTGACCCCTGCCCCTGTAAAGCCGTGTTGCCAACAGCAGTCAAGGTTGAGACACCCAAGATTCCAGCCCATCATGCTGATTTAAACTCCCGTCTCATTTCGTCTCCCTTTAAACCAGACACTACCCCAGCACAAACAATATCAATCAATCCTAGTGTCAGCTTTGATTGAGGTCCACCATAGTTAAGGAAAGCAAAGAACGACGGAAAGATGGCAATATATTCTCCAGATTGGCGGATTGACTCCTTGTGCGTTTTGCTGGCTCGACTGTCACCCTCCTTAGCATTATCGTTCAGTGAAGTCACCAGGTATTTAGTGGTAATGCCCAAATCAATTGCCGCAAAGAGCATTGCCAGGACGGGCATAGTTTTCTCCACGGCGTCCTCAACCTTGGTGGGATCCTTTTTATGGATTGCACGTTTGATTCGGGTTTTTGCTACCAAGAGTGCAACTACATCGATCCCTAAAGCAAACGATCGCCATCCCCACATCACCCGTTCCCAATATTTGTCTGGGTTTTTTGGCTCAGTAACCTTAAACTCAGCAACATTGTAGGGTCGTCCTCCATCAAAATCGGGGGAGTCAGGAAAACTCGACAGCCAGCTAAAGAATTGCAGCAAAGTGCTCACCACCTCAAACCCTAAATGCTCTTTTGGGGAGGCATCGAGCAAACTGGTGACTAAGCCATTGATCGTATCCGCAATAAATCCAGTCACCATCCAACCTTGCACTGAGGCAGTTTGAGATAAAGCAAGTTTGGCTTCTGAACCCGCCAGCAGTTTGTAGGTGATCGTCACCGGAATTGCTAGCAGCAGCGTCGTGAGGTTCAGTAGATTGAATTTATCAATCTTGAGTACTTTCTTAAACAACGCCGTGACGAACGGAATGTTAATCTCGGCGTTGATTAGCGATTTAAACTGACCGATCGCACTCGCAATACACTTCAGGAAGGCTTCTGCAATGCCTTTGATAAAATCAAATGCCGTATTGACTACGCCTTTGATCATTTCTAGAAGGGCAATCAGGGCAAACTGGGGTTGGGTTGGTGCAGCAATTAAGAGCGCGATCGTTTCTGTCAATCCAGCCAGACCTTTCAACAACATATCAACAACTGCTTTGCTACTCGACTGAAAAGTGGAGAAAAAGGCAGCGACAGGATCAGTTCCACTAGGGGATGGAGAAACCGCTTTTGTAGTATCTGAAAAGGATGAGGAATTGCTGGTCAGTTTTGAGAGTAGCCATTCAAGCGTTTCCGGCAGTTTGGGCTGCTGATCGATCTTCTCCGTATCCTTTTTGAGGCGATTTAGTGTTTCATCCAGTCCGCTGTTCACCGCGTTCTTGACGGTATCTACCAACTCATTGACAGGTGCGATCGCCGCGATCGCCGCCTTTTGGGCAAAGTCGAAGCCATCATTCACTTTTAATGCCAACATTCGCTGAGTTGCCAGGATATCGTCCCAGTTGAAGAGCGATCGTAAATACTCTGCTAGCTTCTTCGCAGCCACCTCAATTTTCCCGACGACCCCTTCCACAAACGCGGCTGCTTTTTCTGCTGTGTCGATCACAAACCGCGTCACCTCTCCAGCCGCATCGACTACAACAGCAACGACTTGTTTAACAGTGTCAACAACTTTATTTACTGCGTTTACAATTCCAGTCGCCACATTTTGAACCACTCCCACCACAACAGACACAGCACTGTTGACAGCATCTTTGATTCGCCTAAAAACATTCTTGAAACTAAATCCCTGTGCCAGTGGTCCACTGGCTTGAGTCAATAACTGGGCAAAATCTTCCTCTTCTAACTCCTGTTCAGTAATTTGACTAGAAGCATTAATATTGACGTTTAATGACCTGTTTTCTCCCTCACCTGGTTCTCGATTGGTTTCTTGTCGAAAATTGAGTCGCCAAGGCTTTTCAATGGCATCAGCAGAAATCACCCGATCAATTAACTGATCGTCTTCATCAACCGCAACGTAGCTCAAAGTTCTCATTGTTTTAGCCACGGTTCGCTGCACATTTGCCACCTCCGCTGCGGTGTATTTCGTCTGATTCACCAACTGATCACCCGCCGCATCTTTTGCATCCCACAACGCATCTTCATCCAGATCTGCGAGCTGCCGATGTGCCTCCCGATCGGGGAAAATTACAATCCGCTCATGGGCTTGCATTGTGTTGGTACGGATCTTCAATCCTGGTGTGTTAATGCCCTCTGCTTCAGAGGTAATCATGAGACGGTTCATGGCGTTGGGAGAAAGCTTGATGGAGCGATCTTCATCAACTTCATAATCTGTTCCGTCCACCTCAAATTTAGTTAAATCAGTTGCCCACACTTCTACTTCTGTTACTTCTGGTAGGAACTTGAGGATCGTTCGGTATGAAGTAAGATCCTGGAATGTTTCTCCTACCAGTTTGTAATCCTGGCTGAGGCTAATGCTAAAAGACACATTAGCCTTCTTAGGTGGAATATTGCGCCAAATCTTGGCTGAAGAGATCTGATCATTGCCAATTTGAGAGGTGCTTAAGTCGGGAATATTCTCCACAATATCTTCAATCTCTTTTTCTCGATCTTGTGAAGTGACTCCATAATCTGAACCAGAATAAAGTGTTATACCCGTCTCGGGTCCAAGACGAATAGAGGATATAACATCATTGAATCCTTCAATTACTCCAAAATCGCTACAGCTATTGTATAGAATCCAAGTTTTTCCCCAGTAGGCAGGCTGTTCATAAAAGGCAGCTTCTCCAGGTAAAAGTTCACCGACTTGATTCTCACTTCCAGCGATCTTCAAGATTCGGTTAAAAATTGCTCTGTTCTCACGCTCACTTGTCCATTCAAAGTGTCCTATCTGCGTCTGAGCCAACCTATTAAAGTGTTCTACCTGAGCCTGAGTTAGATCATTAAATTGTTCTATTCGAGCCTGGGTCAACTCAAACTTTTCCCATGCTCTAAGGGCAGAACGATTTGCAACAACTTCTCGTCCACCGCCCCCCTCAGCAGAAAAATACTTCTCGTCTTGAGTCTTAAAGGCAACTCGATTATTATCAAGCTCAATCAGTTCATAGTTGTACTTAGCACTAGAGTCAGCTAAAACAAAATTGGGATCTTCACTTAAGTAGCGCAGGTAAAGCTCTCGTTGAAATGATTTCAAGGCAACTGTATTATCTTGAAGTTTAATAAGTTCAAATATCGAATCAACACCCGGATTTGAAGCATTAGCCCAAATTGCTCCCTTACGGCTTTCTACTTCGTTGTTTCTGGCACGAAGATATTGTCCATTACGGGCTTTAAGTAGAATTAGATTACTACGAGGTTTCAATCTAAGCCAGAAATCTCCTTGCTGATTAGTCAAGGAAAAGCGATGAAAATCCGTTTTTTCTCTCTCTACAAAAACTGGAATTTGGGGTACTGCTTCATCAATTTGTATTCCAGATGCACTATGGCTCGACGAGAATGATGAACCAGGCAGTAACTGTATCCACAATCTTTCTGCATTGACATGAAAATCAAAGAGTTCAAAGGCTGTAATACGCGAATTAGTAGCCAGCGAAGGATAAGCAAGACTGAGGTATTGACCATTAGGTGCCAAAATAGCCCATTTGCCAGTGAAAGGTTTACCAACCGTTGACCAGATACGCACAGACTTTGGTGATCCTGCCAGTCTTGTTTGAGACAATTTGGGTAAATCAGCAGCAACTTCCTGAAAAGTTCCACTAAAGTGAGAGTCTTTATACAAAGTAACGCCTGTATCAGGTCCAAGCCGCAGTTTTTCAAAGGAAGATGTAATCTGACTCAGATCTGCCACATCAGTAGTCCAGATTCGAGTGACATCATCATCGGCTGCTGTCTTCAGCTCAAATTCACCCTTCCTAAGTGGAGGAACTAAGGCAGAAATCTGCTGATCGGATAAGGCACGATCGTAGATTCGCAAATCTTCAAACTCAGCCTTTGGAGGAGCAAGAAAACCAGGATTTGCTTTTCCTGTTCTTAATTCATTGCCATTGCTAATATTAGCAACGCCACCTACAGACCGCTGGGCTGATAATGTGCCATCAATATAAAGTCTGAGTTCTTGTTGCTCTCGTACAACTGCAATATGATGCCAAGTGCCATCGCTCAATTTTGAACTACTGTCAAGCCCTATGTAGTGAGTCGCACTACTGTTTTCACAAATTTCTGTACAAATATATTGTTCAGAATTAACTCGGATAGTAAAAAAGTTTCCATAAGAATCTGTAGTTCGATTTCCCAATAGTTCCACTCCCTTGGAACCGATTGCAATTTTGACCCCAAAAGCAACGGTAAAATCTGCGCGACCGAATTGACCAACCGCTTGCCCTAGCGAGATAAAGGAATCGACAGAGCCATTTAGAGCAACCGCCTTGCCAATACGTCCTCGTCCATTCCAGCTTGCCTTGGAAACTGTGGCAGTTATCCCACTAACAGTATCTCTTGTGCCAGAACTGCTGACTTCTGCAAATGTCCAGTGATACTTAGGGGTATGGGCTGAGGTTGACATGGGGCTTTCTCCTGATTTTGAAACGGGTTCGTTCTGAAGCCTAACGGTAGAGTGAGGTGGTGGAAGACCAGCTTAAAATTAGCTAAAAAGCTTTGTCCTGACTGCGTTGGGCGATCACTTAGTTCGCAGCTAGATTACATCGAGTGCAGTGCAAGTTCTTGCATTGGATTGCCGCTTTTGCACAGAATTGCTATGACTTGGAAAATTTTTTTGGGGTCACGCCTGTTAACCGCTTAAAGTGGCGATTGAGATGGCTTTGATGAGTAAAACCGCAAGCGATCGCCACCTCTGAAATTCCCATCTTTCCATCTTTTAACAACAGCTTTGCTCGCTCCACTCGCTGTCGGATCACATACTGATGGGGTGTAACACCAGTTGATTGTTTGAACGATCGACAGAAGTGATAGGCACTAAGTTGAGCGATCGCAGCTAATTCCTCCAAACTCAACTCCTGGTCTAGATGTGCATCAATGTAGTCAACCACAAGTTTCAGTTGCGTGGGAGACAAGCCACCCACATAGTGAATAGATTTGTGAGTGTGTGCTGAATAATTCCTCAGCAGATGGACTGCCAGGGCAGTTGCCATTGTCTCCGCATACAGCTTTCCACCGGGTCGATGGGATTCTAAATCTGCTTTGAGTGCCAGCCCAATCTGAAGAATGAGGGGGTCGTACAGTGGTTTTTGAGGCAGTAGCTCAACCTGATCAACCGCTAACAATTCTGCGGCGTTGCGAGTCAGCAACTTTGGTTTCAAATCGATGGCGAATCCTTCGTGCTGTTGATTCCACGCACCCCAGTGAACGTGGTGCATGGGCACAAGGGTCATGCCTCCGTGAAAGAGCATCTGCCGCTGCACCCGCCCGTTTGCAATCCCCTCGATTTGCCAATCGAGCTGAAAACCCTGTCCAAGCGTAACCGCGATCGCATAATGATCAAAGCAAAGGTTTGGGGTTTCTCCTGCTGGTACAGGATGACGGTACTCTAAGCTGAAACTGCTCCATCCCGCTTCGGCACTCGTCAGCTTAGGGGGTAGTGGGTATTGATCAGAATATCGTGGCGGAGAATCAGAATCGTCATGAGGCTGGCTTTGCTCAGAGTTTGAGGGCGATCGCGACATCGTTTATATGCCCCCACAGATTGCAAGGCGATCGCGATTCCATTGAGCTTTATGACTAAACAGCAGAGATGGAGGTGACTGCAAGACAATGGCTTTTGCGGTACTCAGGATTGGGGGTTGATCCTCTGGCATAAGCTGAACCCTAGATCATTCAATTTTGATGCATGTGATTGCTTTGCTCAGAGCCTTATCAAAGTCCATGGTTTATTTTCAAAAATCGTTTTTTAAGGTGTGGTTCACTAGGGAGATGGCTCTTGGTGGCTTTGAAGCACTATAAATCGTCTCTTGCCATTACTCAATAGCCTCCTCTAGATGCTTTCACCTGACTGTTTATTTCGATACCAAAGCAATTAGAACAAAGAAGCGATCGCTCTCCTACATGACAAAGCGATCGCCTCTATTCATCTTCAACTTCAACTTCTATCTTTAGCTTTGTGGCTCAACTTGAGGCTGAGCTTTACGGGTCTTACGAAACCGCTGTGCTAGATCATCTTTAACCTCATCTAAACCCACGCTCTTGCCCACTGTTTTGATGGAACTATAGGCAACTCGTGCAGCCGCATAGGCTTCACTGCCCGCCACCATTTGAGTATCTTCTACTAACTCTCGTAACTGACTGAGGGATTGCAGAACAGGGTTCAAAGCTTCAAACAATGCCAGATCCCGACGAGCCTCCTCAATATTCAAGCAACGAGGCATCAAGTTGGAATACTGAGTGGCAACGTCGAGGGCTTTAACGACAAAGGTCTGAGACTTAAGCCCTAATTTAGCGATTTGACGACGTTCAGTAGGGGTTAAACCTGTGAGAAAAGATAGTTTTTGGCGAATAGCGTCTAGGGCAGCGAGCACTTCATCAACTTCAGCAGGTGGGAGAATGGCATCAATCGTACGAATCGTCATTTATTGACTCCTTTAGGATAAGAAGATGCACCGTTTAAAGTGCAATAGAGCATTATTTTTCGTTCAGTAATGCTTTATTCTGAAATTCCCGAAATGGATGGATCACTAACTCCGTAACAGCACCGAAAATTTTCTAGACGGAGATTAAGTCTCCGTGAATTTTGTGATGGTTAGAGGGAATGAAGTCTCTTGGAATGCCATCGAAGCAGCCAGGAATATCAACGGAGTCACTTAGAAACCCAACGAAGAGACTTTGAGCGGCAACGAAAGGACTTTAAGTGATCTGAATCACACTCAAAGTGACAATGAAGGAACTCTGAGCGGCAATGAAGGGACTTTAAGTGATTCGAATCACACTTGAAGTGACAACGGAAGGACTCGAAGAGACAACGAAGGGACTTCAAGTGATCTAAGTCACACTTTAAGCCACTCCAACCTAGATTTACAGCCGCTTTCAATTGCTGGGGTATGCTAATTAAAGTGGAGACTGTAAATTAAAACGTGTCTGTTCCCGTTTCTACCCACCCGCGACTAAAGTGCGGGTGAAAATAGAGCGAAGGCAAAGCCTATCTTTACACAAAATTCTGAACATATCCGTTGCTGGGCTATTCACTCCCTGCTCCCTATCTCATAACAGGTCTATTTATTTGGAAACAACTGTAAACACTGCACAACTCGCTCAACTCCTCTGCCATCAACCAGGGTTTGGTTCCGCTGCATCATGTCAGAGCGTTTCGCAGAATTGGAAAGGAGATCAGTTAATGCGATCGCGATCGCCTCTATC
The DNA here is from genome assembly GCF_014697545.1 of Oscillatoria sp. FACHB-1407. Classification (GTDB taxonomy): domain Bacteria; phylum Cyanobacteriota; class Cyanobacteriia; order Elainellales; family Elainellaceae; genus FACHB-1407. The sequence continues at coordinate 125,729 of NZ_JACJSA010000018.1, forward strand.
GTCACATCTCCATGCCAACCCAGGTTGATCACAGCACCCAATTCGCCTAATTTTTCAGCGATCGCCCGTTGGTTCTCTGCCAAAATCACCATCAGTGTGGGCAACCCCATAAAGGCAAGTTCCCAGGAAGTCGTGCCCCCTGCGGCGATCGCCACATCTGCCCATGCCATGAGTTCGGGCATATTCGTCACATTTTGCTTGAGGTGAATTGAGTCTTGGGACGCCTGCACCACAGATTGTAGAGATTCCCAATGGGGATTACTGCCCCCAATCACAGCGATGATTTCCAAGCCCTCAATCTCAATGAGTTGGATGGCTCGCAAAATCTTCAACGTCACATTGTCTGGGTCAGCCCCTCCCATCGTGATCAAAATTTTACAAGCAGGAGTATTAGATGGTCGCTGCCAACCCTGCCATTGCAAAAACTCTGGTCTGAGCAATGCATAGCGAGTGCCTAATAGCAGTTGAGTGTAAGACTCTCGACTCTCGTACAACTCTGGGCACGCATAGACATTCTGATTCAACACTAAATCGGCATCGTAGTGAGAGGCATGTTGATAGTCATCAAAAAACAGTAGGTTCAAGCCTGCCGCTTTAATCCAGCGTTGGTAGTCTGCGCCAAAGTGATAGCCATCCACATTAATCCAGATCGCTTGATAATGGTGGGCTAGAGCGATCGTTGCTTGAGCATCGTCCAAGCTACCCAGTTCATGCGGAATGTTAATGAGCTGAATGTCTAATGTTTGAAGACGACTGACTAGATTGGGGGTGATTTGAGCCGCGACAACAATCGGGTGATGTCCTGCCGACTGCAAGCCTTGAGCCAGAGCCAGACAACGCATGATATGACCAGTCCCAATTCGGGTAGAAGCATCTGCGCGAATCAGAATAACCATTTTTGTCCGTTAAATTTCTGATTCCTCTGCCTGCGGTATCTCCCTTGAAAAGCTACGGTGTAAACATCTCTGCTTCTTCCAATGAGGTACTCAGTTACCTTTATTAGCTTGAAAACCAGGCATTGGGGGATTCTCCCCCAAACCCCCAATTGGGGGACGCTACTGTCTCCCCCAAACCCCCTAGCAGAAGGTGTTTCGGTTAACCCAAAGGCGCGCTTCGCATCTATACCAAGTACGGGTGCTTCTGATCGGGTCAAGCTCCTTGAAAAAGGCTCAAGATCCCCCAGTTTTGGGGGATTTAGGGGGCTAAGAGAACTTGTGTATACACAGCATCCCTGAAAAGAGGGATGAAGTCGTATCTCTTCCCTTAAAGGGAGGAGCAGGGGGGAATTTGTTGGTCGCAACATCTTCAGCGTTGGGATTGACTTTATGAATTTGCTCTAATATTTCCTAGCAACTAGCAGCATATTAGACGAGAGTTTGTTATCGGATAAGAAGTTTTGAAAGGCTTCTCCTTTCGTCTCCCATTCGTCAATCAATACTTGTTTGAGGAAGGGTTGTTGACTAATATCAAACTCACCCGATAAGACCTTTTTACGAACTAGTTCGGCATCTAATCGTCCAGGGGTTTGCTGCTCAATCACCTCAAAACCACAGGACTCTAATAATTGAGCTAAAGAGCCAGGATGAAATAAATTTAAGTGCTCATTATCTACTGCACTAGATTGTTCTTTGAGGGTGACAATATCAAACCCTTTGATATTTGGACAGGTAACAATAAAAATGCCTCCCGGTGATAGCAAGTCATAGCATTTCATCAGGAATTCACGAGGGGAAAACAGGTGCTCAATCACCTCAAAATTAACAATGACGTTGATGGGTTCAGCCCCAAAATCAATGTGCTCGATAGGTTTCTCAATGATTTTAAGACCGCGATCGCGACAGGTCTGTGCCAGGTCCGGCGTGGGTTCCACTCCAATTACCTGCTGAAATACCTCTGTTTTTTGCATCTCTTCGCAAAAGATACCAAATCCGGCTCCCACTTCTAAAAGGGTTTGAGTCGGCACGTTGAATCGATGACAAATATCTAGGACTTTTTGCACCCGTGGCTTAAAGATTTTTTCGCGTCGAGCCGCTTCTGAAGCCGGGAAAATATATTTGTTCCAATAAGCGTAATTTTCCGATTCTCGATAGTATTCGTCTAAATGGTCAGGGCAAGGACGGGGATTAGCATATACGGTTTCACATTGCTCACAAATAACGAATTGAATCTCGTATTTTTCGTAGGCTTTTTGACTTTCAGAGGAACCACAAGCAGGGCAATTGACATGAACAAATTCATGCTTGTGTTGGAGCAATCGTCGGATATCCGCAGCAAGCCGCGCCGCTTGATCCTTCATCAATTCATCGGGTCGAATTTCTGATTCTTTTAGCATAGTTTCTAACTTCACAAGCGAATTGCACAAGAGCCAAATGTGCTGCACATAAACATCAATTTCCAGCGATCGCCTTCATCCACATTCAGAGTGGATGGATAGGTTTTATCCTGAAGTAAAGGCGGAGGTAAAATGTGAAAGTTAATAAATCCTTGCTTTAATTCTTTGAAATTAAACTTTTTGAGTTTGTGATGGTAGGAAAGAGGATTTTCTCGAACATTGTATGCAGCCTTAGATGAACCCTCACTATGAGTTAGCAAGCTAGATAATTTGGCATGCTGTAAAGCATCGGTAACGAAATAATCTTTAAAGAACTCCACTGTGTAGTGATTCAAACTAAACAAATCAAACAACTCATTTGAATGAGTCACGATTAGATATCCTCCCGGTTTTACAATCCGAGAGGCTTCCTGATAGAAAATGAGTTCTTCTTCGTCCGTTAGATAGGCTAAGACATTAAAACTGAGTAAGCCATCCAATGAGGCAGAGCCAATTTGCTTAAGGTAGTTCACATCAGCTACCTGAATGAGGGAACTGTCAAATCCCCAACTGGTTAACCGTTGCTGCCCAATCTGGATCATCTCAGGAGCAATATCAATCCCTTCAATGTTGCCCCCTGTTTCTAAGAACCACGGAAACAAAATGGCATCCCCACAGCCAAAATCAAAAATTTGTTTGCCTGGTTGAAACAGTTCCTCTGGAATTAGCGATCGAATAACTTCAAGGCGATGTTTGTGATAGTCATTCTCCAAAGCATCTGAATATTGGTTCGCTACATCTGCCCAATATTGTTTGGAATCCAGATCCTGTCCTAGCTTCTCCATAATTTTTCCAATTTAATGATTTCAGCATTTTATAACTCCGCTTACTTCGCCACTGCACCATAAGCAGATGGTTCGCCCCAGATATTATCTTTGACCCACTGCCCATCCTCAACCCGCCAGACTCGCGGATCGCGGAAGGTATCGCAGGTTATGTCAAACTCTTCTTCAGTCATCCCGACATATTCCAACCATCGCTCCAGGTCGCGTCGGGGCTTAACATGGTCGTATTTCCGAACCATCTCAATGCCCTGTTCGCGGGTCATCACCCCTGCCCGAATGTCTTTGCAGGCGTGATCAGAACCTCGCCCGTAGCCAAACTTGATGAATTTGAGGTAGTCGTGGATGCCGTTTTCGTGCATATCATCCAGGTTGGAAATGGTTCGGTAGGTGCGTTCAAAAGCCTGTTGAGCAGGCTTCCAACCATACTGCTCCATCACCAGTTTGGAGTGTTCATTGGCTTCCCAATTGACAAAATTGCTAAGGTAAATTCCTCGCACCTCCACCTCATCAATCTCATCATCGGAGGGATACTGTGCCCACAACAAATCTTTAGCGGTTAACCCTTCCTTCACGTCAGGTCGTCCTAACTTTTCTAAGCCCTCATCGGTGAAGTCATCCCAGTCGTAGCCGCGCAGGGCGTGTTCCAGTCGAAACTTGGCAGTGAACTCCACCAGATCATTGTAGGAATACATGCCCCCCAAATCCATAAATCCATGCTCACCCCACAACATGAGGGGCACTTTGTAGCGCACTGCCACCTGAATCGGCACAGTAAAAATGCCACAGTGGGCATGCCAGTTCATATCACCCTGAACCTTAAAGCCCAACCGATTCATCTTAATCAGCGTATCCACACCGGGACGCACAATGATGTGGTCGCAGTCAAACACCTCGCGCATCCGATACAGGTTGTATTCCCCTTCGGGCAGGTAGTTATTGCCGTGGTAGGTGACAAGCAGTGGCTTTAACCCCAATTCTTTGACCGCAATATGGGTCTGAAAATAGCTGTCCTTGCCACCACTGACCGGAATCACAATGTCGTAGTTATTGTCACTGCGATATTCATCGGCTAACTCTTTGAGCCACTGCCAGCGTTGCTCCCAGTCAATATTCTTTTTCTGGTCGTGAACTCGACACCCCGAACAAACCCCATGCTCATCAAAGGTGAGAGGAGCCGCACTAACAGCGGGATAGACACATCGAGTGCAATATTGAACTGGCATGGGTGGATATAGATTGATGAGTACATCAAAACTTAAATGTATTGGTGCGTTGAGCAACGCACCCTACAAAATACTGCGGGAATCATACCGCTTTTTGCAGAGCTTTAGGCAAGCTAGAGGCGAATGTCAACCCCTGCCTTTGCTAAAGCTCGTTTGCCACCTTTATCCGACAGTTCCTTGAAGTGCCAAATGTTTGCTGCTGCAACCGCTGCTGCTCCTGCCCGAATACCCTCAGCGTAATGTTCGTAGCGTCCGACTCCACCACAGGCAATCACCGGAATGGTCGTTGCCGCCGCAACGGTATTGATTAGATCGAGGTCGTAGCCTTTGCCCGTGCCATCGCGATCGATACTGTTGAGCAAGATTTCACCCGCACCTCGTTGCTCCACTTCTCGTGCCCATTCTTCCGGTTTTTTGCCTGTTGGTTCTTGTCCCCCATCAATGAAGACTTCAGTTTGTCCATCGGGATGACGCAACACATCAATGCTAACGACGATCGCCTGACTGCCAAAAATCGTTGCTCCCTGGGTAATGAGGTCGGGCGATCGCACCGCAGCGGTATTGAGCGTAATCTTGTCGGCTCCTCGGCTAATCCGTTGGCGCATATCTTCTACGGTGCGAATGCGTCCACCCCAGGTGAGCGGCATGAAACAGGTTTTGCTCACCTCATCCAAGATATCAAGGGGATTGGTTAAACCTTTGATTTTATGGTCATCGCGCCGCAGGTCGTACTGATCGTCTCGACTGATATCTAAATAGATCAACTCATCGACATTCCATTCATTAAATCGCTGGACTTCGTGAATGGGGTTACCAATAATTTGGTGAATCTTAAATAGCTCACTACGAATTAGTAATCCGTTTTTGAGTAGAAGGATCGGGATTAAACGTTTTTTAAGCATGGTTCAACCTGCTTTGAAGACAGTTTTAGATCTCCAACTTCTTAAAGAAGTTGGAGATCTCAGATGCCGGATAAGAAATTTTTGAGCAGTGCCAATCCTACTTTTTGGCTTTTTTCAGGATGAAATTGAGTGGCGTAAATATTATCAAATTCGATGCTGGCAACAAACTCTGTTCCGTGAGTGGTCGTGGCACTCACCATGCTGCGATCGCTCGGCTTCAACACATAACTATGAACGAAATAGAAAGTCGGTGTTTTAGTGAAACCAGCATATAAGCCATCTGACTTTAAGATCTGAGCATCATTCCATCCAATGTGGGGAATGCGAATATCTGGATCGTTGGCTGGTAGGCGTTCTACCGTTCCGGCAACCCAATCTAAACCTTTGTGAGTCCCATGCTCTGTGCCCATGGTTGCCAAGAGTTGCATTCCCAAACAAATCCCCAAGAAAGGTTTTTTGTTTTCTCTAACTTCTTTCTCTAAAGCAGAAATCCAACCTTGAGTTTGCAGATTATTCATCGCATCCCCAAACGCTCCAACTCCCGGCAAAATAATGTGACTGAATTGGATCAGTTCAGTCGGGTGATCAACAATTTGAACCGGAAACTGGAGGGAGGCGATCGCATTAGCAACAGATCGAAGGTTACCCATGCCATAGTTAATAATGCCGACCAATGGTTGTTTTTCAGTCATACAAGATCAGGCTATTTTCTCTAGTAAAAACCAGGTCGTGTTATCCCAGGAAGGATTAACCTGTTGCCACAAAAAACCATAATCTACAACCGAAACTTGTTGGGTTTGCTCAATGAACTCTCTGGCAAAATCTCGCTTAAATAACTTCTCTGAATGACCACGATAGCTGAGTTCTACTGGCACTGGGTTGAAGTATTCGTTGATTAGAATATAGCGGTTTGAGAGATCATACATCTTCTGATAAATCAGGGGTAGATCATCAGGGTTAATGTGAATTAATACTCCACAAGTAAATACCAGATCAAAGGTTTGATTAGGCTGAAATTCTTGAATTGATACGTGAACTGCGCTTACATTAGAAATTGCTTTTAGAGTGGTGAATGCTACTGGATTTAGCTCAACTCCAGTTAACTCAAAATTAGAGCTAAGATGAGCGATCGCCTGAAGATTATGTCCCCGATTGGCTCCCAACTCACAAATGGTTCTAACCCCAAACGTTTTGCTTAAAATGTTAGCAAAGAAGGGTTGCCGTTGTTCCCACAAAATATCGTTGCGTTGAGTATAGTCATTACCAAACTGCCCTTCCCAAAAGAGTTCTTGTTCCGTTTTAGATCTCATTACTCTCCTAACTTCTTTTGTTGAATGTGGGCATTAATTTGCGTTAAATGTGGTTTTGCTTTCAACAACTCTAAAATATCATCCATCATAAAAAGGCGATCGGGCTGATATAACGCCTGATACACCGCTTCAATAAACTCTAAGTCTTCAGGGGTATCAAGTGTCCAACGATAATGAGAGAGGTCTTCATCATAATGTTGATTATGGAGTGCAAAAATTTGAGGATGTTGATAGATGTAGGGGGTCACATGCTCCCTTTCATAGGGTTGATCAGCGTTGTGGTAAGCAATTTCCAAAGTGTTAAACGTAAATACTTCTGCATCTAAACCAATTGGATAGCTGCGCTCAAGTGTATTGCTGAGGTAATCGATGGATAACCCTGCATCATCCATCATGCTAAAGTAATCGAGCAGATTTTCTAATACTTCTGGGTCTAATAGTGGGCAATCTGACGTAACTCGAACGACGACATCAGCATTATATTTTTGTGCAGCTAGATAATACCGCTCCAAAACATCATTTTCACTCCCTCTAAAACAACTCACACCTGCTTTTTCAGCCTCTTGGGCGATCGCGTCATCTGCTGATTGAGTCGTCGTCGCAACAATCACTTCATCCACTAAAGGACACGCTTTGACCCGTGTGATGACATGGGACAAAACCGTCTTGCCACAAAGCAATTTCATCACTTTTCCTGGAAGACGAGTTGACCCCATACGGGCTTGAATAATAGCGGCAGTTTTCATAACAAAACCTCTCGCAAAACAGCCACAACTCTGTCTTGATCTTCTCCTGTCAATCCGTAATAAATAGGCAGACTAATGGCTTCTTGGTAATAGCGTTCTGCTTCTGGAAAATCCCCCCATAGAAAACCGAGTTGCTGATAGTAAGGCTGAGTATGAACAGGGATGTAGTGCAGATTCACACCAATGTGATAGTGGCGTAACGCTTCAAAAATCTGACGGTGGGTTTTCTCAATTTTGTCGAGTTTGAGGCGAATCACATAGAGATGATAGCTCGACTCCGTATCAGGATGTTGCCAGGGCAGAGTGAGCGGCAAATCTTGCAGCAACTGGTTATAGCGATCGGCTAAAAATCGTCGTCGTTGCACGAACTCATCAAGTCGTTGCAACTGGCTCAAACCCAGTGCTGCTTGAATATCAGTCATGCGGTAATTAAAGCCCAACTCGATTTGTTGATAATACCAAGGTCCATGGGAATCTCCCTGCATGAGATCAGGATCGCGAGTAATACCGTGGGTTCTTAGTCGAATCAGTTTCTCATACAAATCGTCCCGATTGGTTAAAACCATCCCACCTTCGCCTGTCGTGATGATTTTGACCGGATGAAAGCTAAACACTGCCATATCCGAAAACTGACATGAGCCGATTGGTTGCTGCCTGTAACGACCTCCAATCGCATGGGAAGCATCTTCAATCACACAAAACCCATACTGACGGGCAAGAGAAGCGATCGCTTCCATCTCGCAGGATTGCCCTGCTAAATGCACCGGGATCACAATCTTGGGTAAACAACCTTGCCGCTCCGCCCATTGCAACTTGCGCTCTAGCTCAGCGACACTCACGTTATAGGTATGAGGGTCAATATCAACAAAATCAACATTGCTCCCGCAGTACAGACCACAATTGGCTGACGCAACAAAGGTATTAGGAGACGTCCAGAGAGCGTCTCCAGTCCCTAGTTCTGCGGCTAAGCAAGCGATGTGCAAGGCAGCAGTAGCATTGGCAACGGCGACAGCATACCGAACCCCACAGTAGCTAGCAACCGCTTGTTCAAAGCGATCGATGGTTGGTCCTTGGGTAATCCAATCCGATTGCAGCACCTCAACAACAGCATCAATGTCTTGCTGAGTAATGTCTTGCCGTCCGTAAGGAATAAAAGCCGTCATGTAGAGAGGGACTAATCGCTGAGGATATCTAACAGTTCTTGAGGATTCAACCAATCACTGTTGGTATCAGAACTATACTGAAAACCATCCGGCACGGGAACCCCCTTCTCCTGAAGGGCATTGCAGGCAAAATCGATTTCATGAACAAACTGAATCGAGGGTTGAATCACATAGTGATCCGTAAATTCGAGGGTTAGATGAGCATCGTCAACAGGACACATCACCTCGTGCAGCTTTTCTCCGGGGCGAATTCCAACAACTTTTATAGGAATGCCAGGAGCAAGGGCTTTGGCTAAATCGGTGAGGTGCATTGAGGGAATTTTGGGCACAAAAATTTCGCCTCCCTGCATCCGCTCAAAACTTTTCAGTACAAAATCAATTCCTTGCTGCAACGTAATCCAAAAGCGGGTCATGCGGGGATCCGTAATGGGAATTTCAATTGCTCCCTCACGTACAAGCTTCTGAAAAAAGGGAACTACAGACCCCCTGGAGCCAACCACGTTGCCGTAACGAACAACAGCAAACTGGGTTTTTAGGGAACCTGTGATATTGTTGGCAGCCACAAATAATTTATCTGAGACGAGTTTAGTTGCTCCATAGAGATTAATGGGGCTAGCGGCTTTGTCTGTCGAGAGGGCAATCACCTTGTGAACTTCATGGGCGATCGCCACATCAATTACATTACTCGCGCCATTGATGTTGGTCTTGATACACTCCATGGGGTTGTATTCTGCGGTTGGCACTTGTTTCAAGGCAGCAGCATGAATCACGTAATCCACCCCCCGCATGGCGAGGTCAAGGCGATCGCGATCGCGCACATCTCCAATGAAATAGCGCATCACAGGAGAATTAAACTCCTGAGCCATCTCATACTGTTTCAACTCATCGCGGGAGTAAACAATGACTTTCTTGGGGGTAAACCGTTCGAGCAATGTCTTGACACATTTTTTGCCAAATGACCCCGTTCCTCCAGTAATTAGAATTGTTGATTGGTCAAACATGAATAATGGTAAATACTATTCTGCTGAAATAATACGATAAACCGCCTCACTACTGCTTTCAAAAACAGTCTCTAGATTCAACGTGGGAATATATGGTTCATATTGGGGGAGACTCAAAGGGGTTCCCCGTAAAATAGCGCATTGAGTATTCAAGAAAGTTTTAATGTCGATAGGTTGATTAAATGATTCATATTGCCGAGACCAAATATTGTAGAAATAGGAATTGGGATAAAGCTTTTGTAAAGGATGTGAAAAGCTACCTAATGCAAAAAAATCACCAAATTTCAAAGCATATTCTTGAGAGGATGATCTGTAGTAGCTAATTTGAGCACATTCACGATAACGGTGATTGACAAGGCTCTGAAGGTCGCCAAGTTCTTGTTGATAAAGATTATATTGATTTAGAAGCGCATCAGAATGAGTTTTTGTACTCAGGACAGCAATCGCAACACACAGTATTAAACACAAAGCAGGAAAAATCTTCAATTTGAATCCCGAAAAGAATTTCTTTATGATGTTCTGGATCAGATTTATTTGGATGGAAACTATTAATCCAGATAAGCTAACTAAGGAAACTAGATAATGTACTGATGGCTGCTTAAGTATAGGTACAATCTGCACAAATGAAATAAGCAAGAAAAAAGCTAAGAGGATGTAAGATTTTCTTACTATAGAGAAATTCGTCTCGTCTATAACAAATGAATTAAGATTCCAAATTTTTATCAGAAAGCCGAGCAGAATGAAGACAAATAAGGATATAAATAGAAGTCCAAAAAAGATTTTGTCTTGATTCAATAAAAACTGAAAGTTAGTTTGAGCGGTGACTAAATCTACGAAACCTGGTTCTCCTGTACTGCCATAGTACCCTTTATTTACAATTGCTCCATAAATCCAACTGAAGGTTTTAGGATATTGGGCAATAATCGGGCTTGTACTGATCACAAAAGTAACAATACTAACTCCAATTGTGATTAGTTTTTGTTTTATCGTTGGTACTAATAGGATGAATAGAAGGGTAGGTAGAAAGGTATACTTACTCGCCACACCTAGACCAAATATAATTCCTAATAAAATAGGAAATTTATTCGAGCGTTCAAAAGCAGGTTCGTAAATATAGAATAATAGGATAATAGCTAAAGCTTGACTAATAAGAAATAGAAGGGGTTCAGGTGAAACTCGATATGCTGATGCCAAAGCAGTCGCCAGAAAACAAGGAATTTGAATAATGAGAGCAAGGAACAAGCTTTTACTTAATATCAAAACACTTCTTCCTACAAGAAATATGCTGACTCCTGTGAGAATTAAGATAGTTGAATTAATGATTTGTAGATAAAGTTCAGGTTCTCTGAGGACTGCTTCAATTATCGTGCTATCAACTAAGTCTGCAATTTTTTGAAAAAAGTAAGCGGCGGTAATGATGAAAGCACCAGAAAGATGGAGCAATGTACCTGGATGTTCTGTATGTCCTAAAGGATTTGATTGAATAACATTTAGAGAATTAAGTAAATAAGCATATTCAGGGTCAGAATTACTGAATAGCCAATATGGACCTCTTTGATAACGAAAAAATAACGAAATCCCGATGAATACAACAGGAATGGCAACTAGAATTGCAGACTGAATAACTGTTTGATTTTTGACATTCACTAAACGACGCATTTTCACCATAGCCTGGTTTAATTAATACTATCAAGTCAATCAATGAATTTCTCACAATTAAAGATGAATGAAATAGTAGCTTGATCAAGCATAGAAGATTATGAGCTCTATTTCGTTGAAATAATACGATAAACCGCCTCACCTTTACCTTCAAAGAGAGTTTCTAACTCAAGACTTGGAAGATATAACTCGTCATATCCGCTCCAAGGTGCTCCACGTAAAAGAGTGCATTTAGTATTTAGCAATGTTTTGATATCAACCAATTGATTAAAAGATTCAAACTGTCGGGACCAAATGTTATAAAAGAACGATTCAGGATAAAGCCTTTTAAGAGGATTTGAAAAACTTCTCAGTGCTAAATCATCTCCAAACTTTAAGGCGTATTCTTGAGAGGACGATCTGAAATAAGTGACCTGATTGCAGTCACTGTAGTTCAGGGCTATGAGATTTTGAAGCTCGCTGAGTTCACTCTGGTAGAGGCTAAATTGGCTCACGACTATACGCGAGTAGGTACTTGTGCTAGAAATGGCGATCGCAACACAGGCTACCAGAAGTAGAAACGGAAAAACCTTGAGTTTAAGCCCCGGGAAATATTTCTCTATTAAAAAATTTTGGATTAGATTCACCTGGATAAAAATCATCAATCCAGACAAGCTAATTGACGAAATGAGATAACGGATTCCAGGTTGTTTAAGAGTCGGAACGAACTGTACAACTGCAATCAGCAAAAGGCAGCCTAGCAGAAAATAAGACCTCCTGATGAGTAGTTGTTCTGATTCGTTTTCAGTAAATGAATTGGGATTCCAAACTTTTAGGAGAATTCCTAACAGGATAAAAACAGCAATAGAAATAAAAGTCAGTTGAAAGAAAACCTTATCTTGAGCATATAGGATTTGAAAATTAGCTTTAGCCGTTTGGAAATCTACAAAACCTGGCTCACCCGTACCATAGTATCCAGTTCTTGTCAGCACTCCATAAAGCCAACTAAAGGTTTTAGGATACTGAGGAATGATTGGAATTGTACTTAGTACAAAAGTCACGATAGTAGTTCCAATCGTAATTAGCTTTTGCCTGATAGTAGGTACCAACAAAATAAATAAAATCGTCGGCAAGAATGTATATTTGGTTGCCAAGCCCAAACCAAACATAATTCCTAACAGGGCAGCAAACTTCTTCGATCGGTCAAAAGTCGGTTGATAAATATAAAACAGTAGAATAATAGCCAGAATCTGACTTATTAAAAATAGAACGGGTTCTGGAGAAATTCGATATGAGGCTTCTAAAGCAGTAAATAGAAAACAAGGAGACTGAAGGATGAGCGATGGGATCAAGCTTCTGCTCAACACCAAAGCAATTTGTCCCGCAAGAAATACACTAATTCCTATTAAAAACAGGAAGGTTGAATTAATAGCCTTTAAATATAGTTCAGGTTCTTTTAGAACTGCTTCAATGATGGTGCCATCTACTAAACCTGTTATTGCCTGAAAAACATATACGATACCAATAATGAATGCGCCTAGAATATGAACTAATGTACCAGGATGTTCGGTATGCCCTAGAGGATTTGATTGAATAACATTGAGTGAATTTAATAGGTAAGCATATTCAGGGTCGGAATTGCTGAACAACCAATAGGGACCTCGTTGATGGCGAAGAAACAGCGAAATCCCAATAAACGTGATTGGAATGACTGTCAGAATTGCAGACTGAATAGTTATTTTATGTTTATTGCCCATGAAATAGTGCATTGTTATCTCGTGTTTCAGGTGAGCAGCCTTAATCCAAATTGAGATGATATTTTTTTATCTTGGTAATGTTATACAGCAAGTCCTAATCGATCGGATCTAGGTTGTCAGTGCCCATTGATCAAGTCTTGTGTGCGAGCCCTATTTGATGGGAGTCAATCGATTTAAGAGAAGACACACCAATGATCTATCTAACTTTACTCAGCTAGATTTGAGCGATCGCGTATATCTCTAACGACATAGAGCATAGCAGGGAAGTCAAGCTTTTGAGCCATTTTAGTAAGAGATCTCTTGCAAACTCGATTCCTGCTAAGAGGAGTACTTCACCTGCCCTATTCCGTCTCAATCAAAAATAGATCCCAGCGTAAAAGTAATTTCCCTCTAGCAGTGCCAAGGTTGATGTTAAATGTTACTTATGTTATAGAATTAGCCAGGATCTAATTGGTTCAAGTTAGATGCCACAATCAAACTAACTGTAATTAGATGCCTGACCTTCTATTCTGGCACTCCATTTATGGCTTCTATCACCGATCCAAAATCCGCCAAAAAACAAATTTTTTACTATTTATCCATCCTGTTATTAATTTGTGCTATTTGTTACTGGGTCTTTTGGAGAACAGGGTTATTAACATCAGGATTTCATCTTTTTATTAATGATCATGTCATTATTACGATGCATAGTGACATTCAAGCAATTGGATTATTCCCAACAATTCAAAAATGGGTGACTTACGATTACAACTCTGGTAGGTTTGTACCTTTCTATTTCACTCAAGAAGTTCTTCTAACTCAACTATTTGGGTTGAATGCAACACTTTGGTTTATTCATACTTGTCTTTTAACAGGATTAACGGCTTTTCTTCTATTTTTATTTGCCAGTTTAATTGACATACCCATTTTGGGAGCAATCTTATTCTCAGGGTTGACCCTAATTGGACCCCAAGCAGATATGTGGGCAAGACCCAGCTACACTCAGGTGCCTGGAACATTTCTTCTTGCAGGGGCATTAGTCCTGACAGTATACAGTGCAAAATTCAGCGCAAGACCAACACGGCGTAAAGCATTGATAGACGCAGGTCTTTTTGTCCTAGTGTTGCTGGCATCCATGACTAAGGAGTCCTACATTATCTTTATTCCAGCACTGGTCATGATACATGTCTGGCTAACGTGCAAATTTAATGAAATATCCCTTAAAAAGGCTATTTTTCAAAATCGATGGATTATTGGAATTCTGCTAGGATTAACTGCGATTGAGATTGTTTATATTTTGCTTTTTGTTGGTACTGACAGTATGGGTTATGCGGGAGTAGACGAAGACACGTTTAACCCTGCAAAGGTGATTGCAACTGTTAGAACCTTATTAGTTAGAAGCAATTTTGAATTTTTTGTAGCCGCAAGTGTCTTAACTCTTATCGCAATCCTCTGGAAGAAAGAATCTTTCGCAGCATTTTTTAGGGAGATCACTCCCGTTATTTTGATTACCCTTGCGATTGTCAGTCCTCAAATTTTTCTCTACACGAAATCTGGGATTGATGGGTATTATCTCATTCCAGCAACCATTGGAACTTCTTTACTTATCGTTTATGCTCTGTCACTGTTGCAATCGCACCTCAAATTTCTGGGCTATTTAGTAACAGGAATTGCTTTGGCGATCGTTCTTGCTAAATTACCCGCTGTTTGGGCAAATTACACAACTGTTGCGCGCGATAGTGCCTACATGAACGGGCTACTGCGGGAAGCCTCAACCTGTGCGTCTAATAATCGACCTATTTTAGTTGTGGTCAATCCAAGAGTTCGTTATGAGGCATCAGTAGTTACCAAAACAACGTTAAATTACATGTTTCAGCATCAGAACCTGATCCTCGCCTCCTATGGACTAGAAGGCACTGATTTCTTCTCAGACACACTTGAACCCATCGAGCGTTATTGGTCTTTCCTAGATCCGCAATCCGTGATTCAAGCTTACGAAAACAAGACCATCAAGACTACATCTACACCTAAAGAAGATATCTCAGCCGTCATCGTTTTTGATGGCTTGGATGAAGATTTTCTGAATACTTCAAAAGATTGGTTTGTGCCCACTAGCTTTGAGGTGACTGCCTTCCCAACGACTTTTGCTCCTGCTCAACTGTATTGCCGCAAGTAGATAGAACCTCTTTACTCCACCAGGGCATCTTTGGCTGAGAGACCATCTCCTTGGGAGCCAAAGTACCAGAGCACCGCTGCTGCTTCAGCGCGAGTGACAGATTTCTTGGGTTGAAACAGGGTGGTATAGCCAAAGGCACGCCGAATATTGGAGAGGTCACCGTTTTGAAAATCGGCTAAGACAGCTCTCAGTGCTCTGGCATCGATGCGATTGGCATCTTGAAATCCCCAGGTTTCCTGAACAGCCTGTACGGTGGCATTAGGTAGGCTTTGCCGGACATCGACTGGAGCTTTCCAAAGAATCAGGGTTTCGCGAGTGAGTGGTGCGTCGGGTCGAAAGGTTGTAGTGGTGGCATCGCCCGACAACGGACTGGGAATTAGCCCTGCCTCCGCTAAACCTTGAATCGCCGCAAAATCGGGATCATTGCGGGGGACATCGCGAAAGACGGGTTCATCACTGCTGACTCCCAGACGAATTTTTTGGGCAGGGCGATCGCGGTAAATCGTATTATTCGCAGCGACCAACCAGCGGGCATATTCACGGCGAGTGGCGATCGCGTTGGGTTTAAATTCCTGGCTAGAGTTTGACCCGGTGCTCAAGACACCGAGCTTAGCCAAATCTTCAATGTAGGAGCGTAGTTCTTCGGGAGCCTGACTAATATCGCTAAAGGTTTGAGCCGCAGCGGTGGGACTGGAGGGTTGAGCCGATTGGGTTGGCTGTGGAGTGGCACCCGATTGAGGCAACGGCCCGATAAAGTTAGGATCACCCGGTTGAGGAACGGGATTCGTAGCGATCGCCCCAGTGTTCTCTGAAGTCCCTGAAGCGGTAGTACTACTGGCTTCGTAGCTCAAAAGAAACTCGATGCCACTGGGCAAAGCAGAGGTAGCTGGAGGTGGTGTCGTTGGGATACTAACCGTCAGCCGAGCACCATTGCGTTCGGCTGCGATCGTTGCACCGTCTGGAGATGGGCTGGATTCGAGAATGCGCCAGTCATTAGACTGCAAAATATCGCGGTAGAACTGTTGGACTTGTTCAATGCTGTCAGCCGTCCGCCATCGCGACTGGACAGATGTCGATGCAGAATCTCCTCCCTCAGCAGGTGTTACCTCGATCAACTCCGCTCCAGGGTAGCGAGGAATATCACTGGGAAAGTCCGCTGGAAGTTGGGTTGCCCCATCCGTAGGAGAAGGGCTGGGTTGTCCAGCAGTGGGAGTATCGGTTAATCGGGGATCAGCCGCCAGCGATCGCTCAAACTGTTCTGCAAACGGCGTATTCGCGCACGATGCCAGAGGCAGCAACGCGCAGACCAGACCCGCTAAAACAAGACTTTTCTTAGACACCAACACAGGAGACCGATCAACAGAGTTCAACAGAGTTATATCCCTACGCTAACGTAGATTGGCATGAGTCGATAAGGGGATTCCAAATGACAGACCAAGGGCAGACTGCAAAGCCGATTGTGATTGATTGTGATCCGGGGGTGGATGATGCGATCGCCCTCTTATTAGCTTTTGCTTCACCAGAATTGCATCTGTTGGGTATCACCACGGTCGCTGGCAACGTGCCCCTGGTTCTGACTCAAAAGAATGCCCGTCGTATCTGTGAATTGGCGGGACGAACGGATGTTGCGGTGTATGCGGGGTGTTCTCGTCCGATCATGCGTTCTCTGGCAACCGCAGAGGAGGTACACGGCAAAACAGGGTTAGGGACTGTGCAATTTCCAGAGCCAACGATGCCCTTACAGCCAAAGCATGGGGTCGATTTTTTGGTGGAGACGCTGATGGCAGCCCCTGAAAGAGTTACTTTGGCAACTTTAGGACCCTTGACGAATGTGGCGATCGCTTTAATTAAGGAACCGCGCATTGCCCTCCAGATTGAAGAGTTGGTGTTTATGGGAGGGGCGATCGCTCAAGGGAATGTCACCTCATCTGCCGAGTTTAATATCTACGTCGATCCCCATGCGGCACAGGTGGTGCTGACCAGTGGCATTCCCCTGACGATGATTGGACTGGATGTGACTCACCAAATTTTGACCACTCCAGAACGGTTAGCTGCAATTCGGGCGATCGATACTCCGGTTGGTCAAACAGCAGCTGACTTGCTGGGCGATTACAGCTTTGAGGTTGAACAACATGGGTGGGCAGGCAATCCGCTACATGACCCCTGTGTGATTGCCTATCTGCTTCAGCCAGACTTGTTCACGGCTCATAAAATGCGGGTAGATGTGGAGGTTGCGAGTGAGTTGACGATGGGGCGAACGGTGATTAATGGCGCAAAGGAAGGAAACCTCCACCCCAATGTCAATGTGGTGCTGTCGGGTGATGCCGATGGCTTTCACCGATTGTTAGCGAAACGGTTGGCAACCCTATAGGGCGAGGCAATCGAATGTAAGGGCGGTTCGCGAACCGCCCCTACTCCATCCGTAATCAATTTGCCAAATGCTTCATCTCTACAGATTTGTAGAAGAAAAAACAACTCTGCCCAGAGTGAGGGGTATGTCTTTCCGGAATTCCCGAACATGGTGACTAGATGTAACGGAAAAGATACACTATGGACCCTCAACAACTCAGCCAAGAACTCCGTGAAGGCGAAAGCCCCGATTTAGACCGTCGCCGCTGGATTATGGGATTGTCGATGGTTGGAGCGACCATGGCGCAGATCGTCACTCTGTATCAAACTGGTGTTCTAAAAGAATTACCTGACCTCCCCATTCCCTTTGTGGATTCCGATCGCGTCGATGCGGCTCCCTACGCTTATAGTCGGCTCAATACCCCTGATGGACCACTGATGTTGATTAACTACGGCATCACGGCATGGCTCGCCTCAACAGGTGGTCAAAATCGTGCCAAAGAAAATCCCCTTGTCCCGATCGCCATGGGTGTAAAGATTCTCTTTGATGCCATCACGGCGGCTGAGTTAGCACGGGAAGAGTGGAGCGAGAATAAAGCTTTCTGTGAATATTGCCAGGTTGCCACCCTCTGCTCCTTTGCCTCTCTAGCATTAGCGGCTCCAGAGGTGATGACGGCAGTGCAGAGCTTGTTGGGACAATCCAAAGACAACGAAGCCCTGAGTGGCGTTTAGGAGAAGTAGGGTAATGGAGTGACGGAGTGATGGGGTATGGCTACGCCACACTTCGCAAGGGGATGTTGGGGTGACGGAGCGACGGGATAATAGATCAACCGTAAAGACGTGATTAATCGCGTCTCTCTACTCCCTACTCCTCCACTCTCCCACTCTCTCCTCCCTTCCTGCACAACCATTACCGTTTGAGGGCAAGGGTTAAGCCATCGGCGATCGGCACCATACTCAAACTAATCCGGTCGTCCTGGTGGAGGGTTTGGTTGAGTTGCCGCAGCATGGTTGTGCTGTCATCTTGAACCTCTGGTTGAGCGACCTGCCCTGACCAGAGAACATTGTCGATCGCCATCAGCCCACCTGGTCTGAGCAGTTGCAACACGCGATCGTAGTAGTTCAGGTAGTTTGTCTTATCAGCATCAATAAAGGCAAAGTCAAAAGTATTGGCTTGTCCCTCAGCGAGTAACTGATCCAGCGTGGATAGGGCAGGGGCGAGTCGCAGGTCAATCTTGTGAGCCACTCCTGCCGCTTGCCAATAGCGACGGGCGATCGCGGTATACTCTTCATTCACATCGCAGGCGATGATGGTGCCGTTGTCGGGGAGTGCCAGGGCGATCGCCAGAGAACTGTACCCGGTAAAGACTCCCAACTCCAAAGTTTTGGTGGCTCCCATCAGTTGCACCAATAACGCCATAAATTGCCCCTGCTCTGGAGCGATTTGCATATTGGCACTGGAATGCCGCGCCGTTTCTTCACGCAAGCGAAAGAGAATATCGGGTTCTCGTAAAGAAACAGATAACAGGTAATTGTAGAGCGATGAATCAAGACCAATCGTTTTGTTAGACATGAAGTGACACCAAACTAAATCTCAATCGCCATACGCTACCGCACTACCCACGGCACCTCCCATCAGCAAAAAACGTGTCTCCACAAGTTCTCTTAGTTCCTTGAATTCCCGAATTCTGAGGACTTTGAGTTTTGTCGAGGATCTGGCCGAAACCAGAAGCACCCGTACTGGGGACAGATGCGAAGCGCGCTTTTGGATAAACCCAAGCACCTTCTGCTAGGGGGTTTGGGGGAGGCAGTGGCGTCCCCCAATCGGGGGTTTGGGGGAGAATCCCCCAATGCCTGGTTTTCAAATAAGTCTTACGATTTCGTTGCTACGGTTGGAGCACCGCCATAATAGGCAGGTTCATTGCCAGGTTTCCATTTGATGTTGCAACCGATGCTGGGCTTTTGCTCTGTTGCGACGGGTTGCCCTGCCAAAACAGCCGCGATCGCCTGTCGCAAATCTTGACCTGTCACGGGAATTTGATTGCCAGGGCGGCTATCGTCTAGCTGACCTCGATACACTAAGCGGCGATCGCCATCAAACAAGAAAAAGTCAGGCGTGCAAGCGGCTTGATAGGCTTTGGCAACCTCCTGGCTCTCGTCATACAAGAAGGGAAAAGACAGATTGACCTCTTGGGCAAAGGCTTTAATTTTCTCAGGGGAATCGTCAGGATACTTCTCCACGTCGTTTGAGCTGATGCCCGCGATCGCCAGGCCTTGCTCACTGAAATCTCGGTCTAGCTGAGCGAGTTCATATTTCACATGCTGCACAAAGGGACAATGAGGACTGGCAAATATCACCAAGAGGGCTTTGGCACTGTCAAAGGTGTCCAGCGAAATGGCGTTTCCGCTAACAACGTCGGGCAGTGAAAACGCTGGAGCGGTTGTACCCAGAGGCAGCATTGTGGATTCGGTTCTAGCCATGAAAACCCCCAAATTAATCTGCGGTAAACTGATTGAAATTTTGTACTTTTCTGGAAGTGCAATCTCCCATAGTTGCTGAGTATATTGCAAGTTTTGCGGTGGAGAGTGCATCCCCCTAAAGCGGACCTTTATTTCTCACCTGCTCATAGAGCGTTTCCATTGCCTCGATAAAGGAGTTATCCCGATTCCAGAAGGCGGGAAAGTCTCCCTGCTTCTTCACTGGAATGCCAGAAACCAACGTTTCGGGTAGCGGCTCCATCGTTTGAGGGAGACGTTTTGCCCCATGCCAGAAGTCACGCAATCCGGCGATCGCTTCTACAGAAGCCGTTTGTGGGCGAGTGTAATAGGAGGACTGAGATTCGGGCGATCGCTGTTCTAGTAACAACTCAGCAGAGAGAGCCTGACCCAGCGGAGATTTTGCCAGTTCTTTGTGCAGGTCATCGCGAGACAATCCGCGCAACTCAAATAGTAGGAATGGGTCGCGATCAAGTTCGGCAGCAACGAGATAGTAGACCCCTGCAATGTGTTTGCAGGGGTTCTCCCAATCGGGGCAGGAACACTCGGCATCAAAGTCTTTGCGGCTGTGGGGCAGCAGGTTGATCTTGAGGGTTTTGAAGGAATTCTCGATGTCATCGGGAATCTCGTTTAGTAGTAATCGCGAGATCAGACTGGCTTTGGAGGCAATCAGGGCGATCGCCGCTGTCCATTTCGCGGCACTGATCGGTTGAAACTCGATGGTGGTGGTGTAAAGCGGTTCTTTGTAAACGCCGTAGTAGGGATTCACCGAACCCCGCACTTTAGCGGTGACAATGCCATCGACAATCTCAAAGCTTTTAACCTTATCGTTTTTCGCGTAGGAACGTCCTCGGCTCAATCGTCCTGGATCAGTGAATTCCTCCAACGCTGCGATGAATTTTTGTCCCCACCAGGTGCGGCTAAATTGGCTCATCGTCTTACTCCATCATTGCGCTCTGATTGAGGGCAATCAGTTTCTTAAAGGCATCGTTATCTAACTCTGTGAGCCACGATTCATCGGCTCCCACGATCGCCCCTGCCAGTTTTTTCTTGTCTTCGATCATTTGGTCGATACGCTCCTCCAACGTGCCTATCGCCACAAATTTGTGAACGAACACATTCTTCTTCTGCCCAATACGGAAGGCGCGATCGGTGGCCTGATCTTCAACCGCAGGATTCCACCAGCGATCGAAGTGAAACACATGATTGGCTTTGGTCAGCGTAATCCCAACACCACCCGCTTTGAGGGAGAGGATAAATACCGAGGGTTCGGTTTCGGGGTCTTGAAACTCCGTGATCATTTGCTCTCGTTTTTTGCGAGAGGTGCCCCCATGTAAGTAGTAGGTGTTGTGGTGACAGGTGTGGCGCAGATACTTTTCTAACGCTTCTCCCAGTTCGTTAAATTGTGTGAAAATCAACAAACTTTCGCCTTCGTCCATCACTTCCTGCACCATCTCGCTGAGACGCGTTAACTTGTGCGATCGCTCTGCGGTGAATTCACTGCCATCTTGTAGGAACTGCATCGGGTGGTTACACACCTGTTTCAACTTCGTCAGTGTCGCCAGGATCAAGCCCTTGCGTTGAATGCCATCCAGCGTTTGAATTTTTTCCTCAACATCCTTCACGACAGCCTGGTAAAGAGATGCTTGCTCCTTCGTTAGGTTGCAGTAAAGTTTTTGCTCTACTTTGTCGGGCAAGTCCTTAATGATGGACTGATCCGTTTTCACCCGACGCAGAATAAACGGCTCAATCAGTTTCTTCAAGGTGGCAGACTGGCGCACGTCATTGGCTTTTTGAATCGGTAGCTCGAAGTTACGACGAAACTGGGTCTGGTTGCCCAGGTAGCCCGGATTCAAAAAGTTGAAAATTGACCAGAGATCAAGCAAACGGTTCTCTACAGGGGTTCCGGTTAACGCCAAGCGATGCGGAGCCGACAGTTTGAGAATGGATTTGGTCAGATCGGCTTTGGGATTTTTGATGTTTTGCGCCTCATCCAGGACAATTCGGTGCCACTGAATTTCGCCCAACAGTTTGATATCCTTTCGTGCCAGCGCAAACGAGGTGATCACCAGATCGTTTTCACGACAGGCTTGCTTGAATTCTTTGCTATCCTTAGCGCGTTGCGTCCCGTGATGCACGATCGCCTTCAAATCAGGGGCAAACTTTTGAATCTCCCGATGCCAGTTGCCGACTACAGAGGTTGGCGCAATTAGCAGCGTGGGGGGAATGTTTTTAACACGGCTCTGCTGCGCGATCTCCCGCTCCTGTAACAGTCGGGCAATCACCTGGATCGTTTTGCCCAAACCCATGTCATCAGCAAGACAACCGTTTAAGCCCAGTTGCTCCAGATATTGCAGCCAGGAAACGCCTCGCTTTTGATATTCCCGCAGGTTGCCCTGCAACTTTTGAGGATCTTCGACGGGTTGAAGCTGGCTCTTGTCACCCAACTTTGCCAGCATATCTGAAAGGGCATCTTTGCGATCGACCTCAATATCCAAACTGTCATCGCTGTCAGAAGTGAGCTTGAGGAAGTCGAGCAAGCTTAGCTCTGGGTTTTCTTGTTGCTGGGTCTTCCAAAACTCCAGCATTTGCTTCATCTTGTCCTGATCCAGTTCCATCCACTGCCCCCGGAACTTGACCAGAGGGGTTTTGGCACCAACCAGTTGATTCCACTCTTGCTCGCTAACCTTTTCACCGCCGATCGCCAGTTCGTACTGATATTCCACCAGACTCTCAAACGAGAAATATTGCTTGCTCTTGTCTTCGCCACCCGTCAGCGATTTACCTTTGGCTTTGAGGCGCACTTTTGCCCGTTGCCGTCCTTTAGGCGTCCACCAGGCGGGCACAATCACCTTATAGCCCGCATTCTCCAGCACCCAGGCAGACTCTTTGAGAAAGGTAAACGCTGCATCCAGATCGAGGGTAATACCCACAGGTTGATCCGTCTCTAAGCCTCGCCACAATGCCGGATAGATCCGCGCCGCATAGCCCAGGTTCATCAGCAGATCCGGTTCAAACGCATCCCCAAGTTTCTGTTTGACCTGTTGTTGTTGCTTGGGACGCATTCGCCAGTAGTCCTGTAATGACACGCGCAGCGAGGGGTCGTGTTTGGGAGCCACTTGAAATTGCAGGGTCCAGGCATCTTCCGGTTTGGCTGGATCTTGCAGTTGAAAGTAGAGATAAAAAGACTGATCGGTCTGCGTTCGACGAATGCGATCGCGCCAGGTTTGCCACTGTTGATAGATCTCTAACTGGGCAGCACCGAGCCAGGGGCGATTGGTGGGATGCAGACAACTGTAGAGAACCGTATCGGCGATCGTCTTCTCAAATGCTTGTGTGGTAGGCGTATGGGTGACAATGTCAGCCAGCAAACATTCTGAGAAATGCCGTAATAACGTGGGGCGATCGTAGAATTCGGGTGTCTCTCGCGGCTCGGCAAAACCCGCCACACAAATTAGCGGCATGTAGTCCACATACTGCTGAATCGTAGCTTCGTACTCTTCGCCAATAAACTCCCAACTGGGATAGATCTCAAACTGCCCGACCTTTTCAGGAATAGTCGAGACATCAATGGTTTTAGTGGCAGCCGATGATCGTTTTGCTAAATTGGCTGATTTTGTTGAACCGGGCGATCGCTTTTGTCGCGTGGCTTGGGTCGCAGTACTCCGAGTACGACGAGTTGCAGCGGCAGACGGTTCTTTAGGCTCTGTTTTACTGGTCTTCGTCTTACGCTTGGTTTCGGGTGGTTTAGACGGTTTCAGTTCGCGATACTTCAATGCGGGAATGTATTGGTCTTTGAGAATGATGCGTTTTATCGCCTGCGTGAAGTGAAACCAGAACAGCAGATCAGACCCCAGTTGAATCTCTGCCAGGTTATGCAATGCGATGAAATGCAGGTCGTTGAGCAGACTGACTACGCTATTGACGTAACCTCCCCTTTTAGATGAGACGACGGTTTGATAACAATCCACCTGCCAGTACTGCAACTCAAATTCCTCTGGCAGTTCTTCCTCCAGGTAACGGGATAACTCCAGGGAGGGTAACGGTTGGTCATCCACCGTCGGCAACAGAAAATACTGTGGTGATATAAAATCGTCCAGTTTGCGATAGTTAGGCGGCTGAATTCCCAATTCCTGAGTCAAAAGCGTAGCCAGATCCGCCGCAACCAACTGTCGGGGATGACGTGGATTTGGCTTACGAAACCGCTTCTGCTCTGTTGTCTCAACCCACAGGTAAAATGCCCCTTGCTGAATAAATTCCCCATCCTTTTGGGGAATCCATGTACCGTGAAGAATTTGCATAGTCTAGAAAATGCGGTAGCACGGTTTATGCGTGGATTTTAGCGTATCAGGCACGATTTGCCCTGTCATACTATGATTAAGAAAGTAAATAAAGTTTTGTAAATCCTTTGACTTCAACACTCCCAGCCTCCAATCATGCCAACCCTTCCCTTAGCTGGCATCGGCTTCAACCGCTGTGGCAAGGTGGCGAACACACGGTGCAGCGTGGCATCCCCCATGATCAGCTTGCTCCGGCGTGGCAGATGCTGTTGTTAGGGGATGGTTCCCCCACTCGCCACTTGCAACTGCTGACGGGGGAAGCCACTGAAGTGGATGTGATTGATATGTCGCTGATTGGAGATACGTCGGATGAGGCTCCTAGCCCGATTCAAGTGCTGTCAGAGCCTCGACTGCGACGGCAGGTCTGGTTACGGACGCGATCGGGCAAACGGTTGGCCTATGCCACCTCCTGGTGGGAGGCGAGCCATGTAGATGAGTATTTGCAGAATCGATCGCTGCCGATTTGGGCCAACCTATCGCGATCGCGCACTGAGCTTTACCGCGACATTCAGGGCATTGTGTGTGGTCATTCTCAAGCGTTGGAGTTAGCGTTTGGACAAACTGGACCATTTTGGGGCAGGCATTACCTCTTTTGGCATCATGGACACCCAATTACCCTGATCTATGAAGTCTTCTCGCCCTATTTGGCAAAATATTTGGGACCCCTGCAACTCAGTTCAGAGGACGGTTAAATCGCTATCGATATTGAATTTGATGATGTCAGAAAACCCGCAGAACATCGGGACGGTTATCCGGTTCGGGTAGATAGATGGCTAAATTCCCATTGGGAAAGCGACTTGGAAAAATATTCACCACAATCGTGTTCAGGCTCGGTTGTGAAACCGTAGCATCCAACTCCCCTTGGCGACCGGGCACCCAATAGAGCAGTGACAAATCACGAGGATCAACTCGCAGTCGTCGGGTCTGCCCCGGCAGCAACAACAGGGGTCGCGTGCGACCCACCAACTCAATTTCGATCGCCCTTCCCGCCCGATTCGTCACTTGAATAGTGGTAAGCTGACCAACTCGTACTCGTCGTCGATTGACACCGGGAGATACGTAGTTGAACTGTCTGGTTTGTGCCACAGTGATTGGTTCAGACACCCGCCGGGACTGAGCCACAGAGACAGGTTCAGATGCCACGATGGGTTGAATTGCGGCGGGTGCCCATGCCTCAGGGGGAGCGATCGCCCCTGGAGAAGTACTGCTTTGTACCGCCTCTGACGTAGCTTCAGGAGTTGCCACACCAACACTAGAGGACGTAGCGATCGCCCTATCCACAGAACTATGTCGCTCTGCCATCCGCTCAGGTTGATCGGGGAATGAGGTGAGGTCAGGCAGCGATCGCTCCATGGCAAACTCCGGATCAACCATGACCTCTGGAGACGTGGCGATCATCCTATTCGAGGCTTGGCTCTGCATCACCGTTTCCTTCACCTCATCCAATGGACTTGGCTCCATGTCTATTGAAACCGGAGGGTGCCAGTCTTGAGGGATTGGTTTTGCCTGAGCCTCTTGACCCATGTCCTGTCCTGCGATCGCTGCCACGGTTGCCAAAGCTAAAGTTGGTACGCGCACATCGTCTCCTGTATATAAGGGCACTCGTCAATGCAGATAGAATCCAGGCACAGCCAATCCAGCCAAGCTCCACTGAACGAAGCTGTGTCTTAAATACCACTACATCACTGCCTAGTGATACACGGGAGTTTATTCCTGATCAGGACAAAATCACCTAAAACTGCCTTAAGAAGCGCAAGTCACTGTTATAGAGCCGACGGATGTCGTCCATCTGGTGCAACACCATGGCGAATCGCTCCACCCCAAAGCCCGCTGCGAACCCGGTATAGATTTCGGGATCGTAGCCCACTGCTTTCAACACATTGGGATCGACCATGCCGCAGCCCATCACCTCTAGCCAGCGACCGCGCCACATCACATCCACCTCAGCGGACGGTTCAGTAAAGGGGAAGAAGCTGGGACGTAGACGAATCTGAATATCACCAAAGATCTCTTCTAAAAAGACTTTCAGCGTTCCGCGCAGATCGGTAAAGGTCAACCCTTCATCCACCGCCAAAATCTCAACTTGATGGAACACCGCTGAGTGGGTCGCATCAACCGTATCGCGGCGGTAGCACCGTCCCGGAATCGCCACTCGAATGGGTGGATCGTTGTTCTCCATGTAGCGGATCTGCACTGACGAGGTGTGCGTCCGCAACAGGTTGCCATCCGGCAGATACAAGGTGTCCTGCATGTCGCGTGCCGGATGGTCTTCTAAAAAGTTGAGTGCCTCGAAGTTGTAGTAGTCCGTCTCCATCTCTGGGCCTTCGGCAACCGTGTAGCCCAACCCTACGAAAATGTCTAACACCCGCTCGATTGTGCTTGTCAGTGGGTGGGTATGCCCTTGCGGTATGTATACTCCTGGCATCGTCACATCGATTTTTTCGGCTGCCAGTTGAGCCTCAATCTGAGCCGCCTGTAAAGTCTCGCGTTTTTGGTCGAGGGCTGTCTGCAACACCTCTTTGACTTCATTGGCAAGGGCACCGATGCGGGGGCGATCGCTCGCGTCCAGTTTCCCCATCCCTCCTAACACCTGGGAGAGGCTACCTTTCTTCCCTAAATACTTGATCCGCAGTTGTTCTAGCTGCTCCAACGTCGTCGTATTGGCGATCGCATCCTGCGCCTCCTGCCGCAAGTGGGTTAGTTGAGATTCAAGCTCGTTGAGCACTGTAGCCATGCCTGGAATTGCCTGTGATAAAGAAACAGCTAAGACTATTTCAGTTTATCCCTAAATGCGGAGGGCTGAGCCACTCCCCTGTCCTCTCCTGAGCCACCCTGCTTTCATTACCCATTGATCATCCTCAGTTAACGATACTACTCCGGGGATTGGTCTATTCTGGTGGTTGAACTGATCCCTCGTTGTACCAACCCCATGAGTTTGAAACGTCGTCATTTTTTAAGACTGGCAGGAGCCACAACTGGATTTGGTTTAGCCGCTTGTGTGCAACGACTTGCGACTTCTGAGACAACTCCAACTCCGGTGGCGGCAGCTTCGACTCCTGTGGTATCGCCCTCGATCGCCACTCCTTCCCCTGTCAACGATCAACTGCGAGCACAGGGCATTCCCAATCCACCCCGTGGCGATGTGCGGCTTGTGGTGATTAGCGACATCAACGGACCCTATGGTTCGACAACCTATGGTGCTCAGGTTAGCCGGGCGATCGCGTTAATTCCCTCATGGCAACCCGATCTGGTGATCGCCAGTGGCGACATGGTGGCAGGACAAGATCGCAACCTCACTCGCGCCCGGATTCAAGAGATGTGGGCAGGGTTTGACCGGGCGATCGCTGCCCCCCTGCGTCAAGCCAATCTGCCGCTGGGGTTTACGTTGGGCAACCACGATGCCTCTCGTGCAGTTGGGGTGAATGGTTTGATCTATCGGCAAGAACGGGAGTTAGCTGCCGCCTACTGGAATAACCCGGCACACACCCCCGATGTGGAATTTGTCGATCGCTACAAGTTTCCCTTCTATTACACGTTTCAACGGGCAGGGGTGTTCTTTTTGATCTGGGATGCCACCAGCGGCTTGCCCATGCCTGCCGAAGACCTTGCCTGGGTTGAGCGCAGTTTAGCCAGTCCCACCGCCCAGGCTGCCCAACTGCGGATTGTGGTAGGACACCTGCCGCTCTATGCCATAGCCCAGGAGCGAGACAAGGTCGGTGAAGTATTGGATAACGCTGATGAATTGCGATCGCTTCTGGAGCGGCACAACGTCCACACTTACATCAGTGGGCATCACCATGCCTTTTATCCCGGACATCGGGGCAGATTAGAACTGCTCCATGCTGGAGCAATGGGGGATGGTCCTCGATTATTGCTGACAGGCAATCTGCCCCGCATCAAAACGCTGACTGTAGTAGACATTACGCTAGAAACGGCTACAACCGTTTACACCACTTACGACGTGGAAACCATGCGTGTGTTGGATCAAAACCAACTGCCTCGCCTGGTCGTGGGGCACAACGGAGTCGTGTTGCGGCGTGACCTTGAGTGGAATGAGTTGACCCCCCAGGAGCAAGCTTCCTGCATTCAACGACACTCCGCTGCGATCTGTCAGGCTTAGGAGATTTCCAGGCAACAAAATACCTGTAAGGGCATTTCGCGAAACGCCCTTACGGAATCATGTGCAGCGAAGCCAATTCAAATTGGTATCAGAAATCTCCTTAAGTTTTTGACTGTCTCACTGGGATCTGAATCAAAAATTGCGTGCCCTGCCCCTCAACCGAATGACACTGCAACTCTCCGTTGTGGCGTTCGGTGACAATTTGATAACTGATCGCTAAGCCCAAGCCAGTACCCTTACCTACAGGTTTAGTCGTAAAGAATGGATCGAATAGCCGTTGTTGCACCGCTTCAGGAATGCCAGGTCCATTATCTTCGATGCAAATCGCAATCTGATCGCCGTTGTTAGAATCCTGGGTCAAACGAGTGTTGATGGTGATCTTCGCTGGGCTGTCGGAGTTGGAGTACAAGTTCTTCAGGTGAAACTCTTCGAGTGCATCGATCGCATTACTCAAGATATTCATAAACACCTGATTGAGCTGTCCCGCATAACATTCCACCGGAGGCAGCTTGCCGTAGTCTTTGATCACCTGTATGCCCGGAAAGTGGGGTCTGGGTTTGAACCGATTTTGCAGAATCATCAAAGCACTATCAATGCTTTCGTGGATATCGACCCCTTTCACTTCGGCTTCATCCAGACGAGAGAAGATGCGGAGGGATTTGACAATCTCTCGAATGCGTTGAGCACCCACTTGAATGGATGAGAGGAGCTTGGGCAGGTCTTCTCGAATGAACTCCAGATCAATGAACTCTGTCTTGTCTTGAATGGACTGGGGTGGTCGAGGATAGTGCAGTTGATACAGCTCAATGAGTTCTAACAACTCTTGAATGTATTGATTAGCGTGAACAAGGTTGCCGTAGATGAAATTCACAGGATTGTTGATTTCGTGGGCAATGCCCGCAATCAGTTGACCCAGACTGGACATCTTTTCGCTCTGAATCAACCGGAGCTGAGTTTTTTTCAACGTTTCCAGCGTTTCATTCAGCAGTTGCACCTGTGCCTGGGTCTGGCTGTAGAGATGGGACTGGGTAATGGCGATCGCCAGTTGGTCGGCTACGACATTGAGGAGTTCTTGATCGTCACGACTGAGGGGATGGCTGTCTAACCCAATCAAATAGCCAGTGCGTTTTTCTTGAGTTGGAATGGCGATCGACAGATAGCTGCCCGCTTGCAACTTCAATAGACCAGAGGGTTTTGCCTCTGGATTCACTGGCATCAGGCAAACAAACTTGCCATCCTGCAACGCTTTTGGCAGGTCGAGGTCGATGCTGGTTTGAAATTGGGTTCCCTCGACAAAGGCTTTTTGAGGAAACATGAAAAACAACTCAAACCGTTGTGTTTGCGGATCATACCAACCAAATAAGACCCGTTTGAGTTTGAGCAGAGCAGCTAGTTCAGTGATGGTGGTCTGAACGATAACTCGCAAATCTAATGATTCTCGGATGCGATTGATCAAACGGTTGAGCAGTGCCTCTTGTGCAATCCGGGTGCGAGCCCGCTCTAACAGTTGTAATTGTCGCCAAACACCAATCAGGGCAATGATAATTAACCCACCCAAAACCGACGCCAGAATGTTGAGTGCGCCTAACTGAGACTCGATATCTTCACGCGGAATCACCAGTGCAACTGACCAGTTTGCCTGCTGTAACGGGGTATAGGCGATATATCGCCACCGCCCATCAATGTAAGCCAGATCAATGCCCTCTTGCAGGTCTGTCATACGGCGGGCAATCATGGCTAAGTCCCGGTTCTCTGAGTCCAAAAAGCTAGGCACTTCGCGCTCAGGAGTGCCAATCAAGCTCAGGTCAGGATGGGCGATCGCCACTCCCTCTGAATTCAACGCGAAGGCATAACTCTCTGGTCCTGCGTTGAGTTGGTCTACAATCTGCGACAAGTGGTTCGCCGTAATTGATCCGGCCAAGACCCCAACAGGCTCAGATTGTTCAGGTTGCAGGATGGGAGCCACTATGTTAAGCAGCACCGCTCTGGCAGTCCGCTCCACCATCGGGTCAGAAATCCACGTTTCTCCCCGAATGCCCCGTTGAAACCATTCGCGATCGCCCACCGTCGTATCGGTACGACCCACCAGCGTATTGGCGAGAGAGCCATCAGGACGAACAACCGCAAACAGGTAAAACTCTTGAATCCGCTCTAGCTCTGATTGTAGATAGGGTTCTGTAGTCGTCCAATCGAGCGATCGCACCACCGGAGAGTTGGCTAAGGTAACCACTTCAGCCTTCCGAGTCGCAAGCCATGCATCCAGTTCACCTCTGCCCTGTTGCACTTGAGAGAGTGCCTGCTGCTTGAGATTCTGCAACAACAACAGACGCACGACTTTATAGCTCGTGACCGCAGTCACCCCAACAACGACAGTCACCCCAACAAACAGCAGTAGCCCAATAAAACTGCGCGATCGCCATCGGGGTTGCAAACGGTCAAGCTGAGCGTGAAACAACGATGAATTCGGTTTTTTAACAACTACATTCGTTGATTCGACATCAGCAGGGGTGGGGTCGGTGGTTGAATTTGCGTTCGGTTGGGTCGGTTGCTTCATGATCGAGCGCACAAGAATTTATTAGCAATGGCACCCCTTAAGAAAATGCTAACCTCTCACAAAAGCAGTTTTCCCACCTTTTCATCCGGATTGTTATACGAAGTTGTAGCCGTAACCACATTCGATGGAGCGGAGGCGAGTCAGAAAGCTCTCCCAGAATCAGCAGTTTGAGCCATTGCCTTTGCCTTAAGCTTTCTGACCAAAGCTATAATACCAATTCAATCTTTTAGAACTACACATCTGACCCCTCCCAACCTCACCTGGGTAACTATTGTGTACCCACAAGTCTTCATAGCCCCAAATCCCCCAATTCTGGGGGACTTGAGCCTTTATCAAAGATCTTGACCCGATCAGAAACACCTGTACTTGGAACCGATGCGAAGCGCGCCTTTGGATTCACCGAAACACCTTCTGCTAGGGGGTTTGGGGGAGGTAGTGGCGTCCCCCCATGGGGGTTTGGGGGAAGCTTCCCCCAATGCCCGGTTCTCGAATTCATTGCCGTAACCGCGTATCCCATTGACAAAGCAAAGATGTGTACGCACCGTAGCTCTTGGTAAGGGGAGGTTGGGAAGGATGGGTTTTGCCGTCAAACCCATTGCAGGGTGCAGACTGGTCTGCTAAACCCGCCCGTACCGTTTGCGGATTGATTACATCCATCATCCTTTCGGCCTGCAATTCCTACCCAGCGATTTGGCGTGCCTGAGCAAACGTTTGAGTCGCATCCGGGGAGCCGACAAACCGCCAGTGCCAAGGCTCATACATCACACCTTGTGGATTGTTTTCAGGAAACGATAACTCAAACCCAAACGCAGCAGCATGGCGGTTTAACCACTTAAATGCAGGCGTATTGCCAAACGCAAGACTGAGATCCATTGCCCGTGCCAAGCCATCCGCGAGATCCACTGCATAGCCTGTGTGGTGTTCGCTGTAACCCGCCGGTGCCACCGATCGCGCCGCCGCCTTTGCAGACCCCACCTGCTCAATTTGCAGTTGAAACAGCATCTCCTGACGGGCAAAATCACGAAATCCTGAAACGGGCACCAACCAGACTCCGTCCTGTCGAGCCGCATCAATCATCCGCAACAGAGCCAAGCCCGCCGCCTCTTGCATCCGTTCAAATCGTTCCTCGATCGCCTGCGAATAACTCCCCACGATCATCAATTCATCCGGGCTTACCTCCCCGTATAAGAAATGCCCATAACCCGGTGCAGATGCCGTAGGAGCAACTACCTCCGTTGTGGATAACGGTGCCGGAATGACCTTAGGAGTGATATCAGGCTTTGCCAGTTGCAGCAATTGAGGCGACTCCAAAAACCCTACATCCGCCAGTTGCAGCGGAGTTTGTTGAGTAATTTGGGCGACGAGCAAATGAATCAGCACCACCCATACACTCACCAGAGCGATCGCCCCCACAAAAATTCGCCACTTTGAGCGAGGACGGTTGCCAGGAGAATACAGCACCTTGACCGCAGGTTTCGGCAATGCAACGGGCTGTACTGTGCTTATGGATTGAGTTGTCTGAGCGGGTTTTACCGCAGTGACCGTTTGCCCAGACGCAACCGATGAAGGCGTGGGCTGAGCTTTGACTGTCTGAGTTTTGTCTGCCTGAGTCTGGTCTGCTTGAGTCTGGTCTGCTGTGAGTTGAGTGGGTTTAGGTTGGTTTGATTGGGATGGCGTGGACGGAGTCCCCACCTGCTCCTGGCTCAACGATACAGAGCCAACTTGCGCCTGGGTTGGCTGCGTTTGGTTAACCTGCACCTGACTGGATTGCGCTTGACTAGCTTGCACTGCCGATGATTCCACTCGACCAGGTTGGGGTTGGCTCACGTTTTTCTTAGCGTATCCCGGTGGTTTCGGCTGATGAGGGTTGGGTCGGGGCTGCCCTGCGTGACTCACTGCCGAGGCAGATGCCAGGGACAACGACTCCGGCTTTGCCTGCTCCGGTTTAGATGGCACAGGTTGAGGCGGTTGCATGAGCGGCTCAACTCCACCCTTATCGGTAGGTGTGGGTTGAGGCTGAGATTGATTCGAGGTTTGAATAGTCGAACTCATCTTGACTTAATCCTCAGTGCGTCGGTCAGACACGAGAGCACATGTTGGAGAGGTTGCGACCTCAACTTGCGGAGGAACCAATGCGACGACATGGGGAACGGGGCGAGGAATGTAGCCCACCAGAGACTCACCCTGATACGCCAGAGAAGTGCTTGCCCCAGAGTCAAGCATGACCGCATCTCGGAACCCAGCCTGAGCGAGCAATCTGCCTAAATCAACCGAGCCAATTGGCTCAGCGGAAACTCCAATCACGGGTTGCCCGGTCTGGTCGATTCCCCAAAACGCTCGATGTCGCGCTGCGTTGAAATCAAACAAGTCACCAAACGCTTCATCCGGTTGGGGTTGACTATCTTTGACTAACCAGGCAGCGGCGACAAATGCATCAGTGACATTAGCCATCTCTGCTTGCACTCCTTCTAGAACGTTGTGGCGAGCGGCATCGAAGGGCACAAACTTCACGGCGTCATGACCAATCAAAACGAGTGGACGACCGTTGAGGCGAGGGTTCTCGCTGGCATTTCCAGGGATAAAGGTTTGGGTATTGTGGCTCAAAACAGGTCCAATCATGACGTTGGAATCCAGATATTTGAGTGAAAAGAACCCACCATCAACTGCCGCGATCGCATTGGTGTTGGCGATGATTTCGGGCACCTGATAACGACTGTCAGCGTGAATGGTGACGGGCTTGCCCCCTGAAATCAAGATCAGCGGCGTTCCCTCCAGGTTAACGCGGTTGAGTTGAACCGGATTATTGAAGTTAAAGTTTGTGCCCCAGGTTGGCAACGGAGGACCACCGTAAGCTTGAGCGATGACTTCTGCGATTTGCGATTGCCCGATCCGCTCAATAGTCAATAGACTATCTGACTCACCCGCAAACTTGTTCTCCTCATCATCCATAGTCAGCGCGGAATGATATCCCGCCAGTTGTACCCAATATTTGGCGCGATCGCTATAGTTGCCTTCAGGATAGACAAAGTGGTTGATGGGAATGCCAAGTTGCTCCTCCAGAATCCGTTTGGACTCCACCACCTCGCGCCGCACCTGGTGATCTGGAATCTCATCTAAACGGCGGTGGCTGAGACTGTGAGAGGCGATCGTAACCAGAGGGTCGGCTGCCATTTCTCGCAGTTGTTCCCAGGTCAGGCTCGACCGCCCATAATTTCTGCCGACCTTATCGGTATAGATGCCAAAAATACCGGGATAGCCATACTTACGAAGTAAGGGCAACACATAGGTGTAGTGCCCCTCGTAGCCATCGTCAAAGGTTAACAACACGGGCTTTTCCGGCAGCGGCACTCCCGTTGACAGATGGGCAACCAACTGGTCGAGGTTGATGGGGGTCAGTCCATTCTGTTTGATCAGTTGCAGATGCGCCTCAAACTCTTCTGGGGTGACATCAAAGAACACCTCTTTTTCTGGCAGAATGTCGTGATACATCAACACAGGAACTCTCGACTGTCTCGCCCGTTCGTGGATTTCAGGAAACGGGCGTGCCGCCAGTTGTGCTGCGACGACGGGTCCCAACTGGCTCACCAAAGTCGTAAAGCTGGTTTCAGGGCTGATGGCCCAATTGAGTAACTCAGTCAAATCGCCCGCTGGATGAGATGCCGTAGTCGCTACTTCTTGCCCCGCTGCACAACTGGCATCGAGGGAAGACTTTTGAGCTGTTTCGGGGCTTGGAGCTTCAACAATCTGACCTGGCTCATCAACAACACTTTCGGCTTCTACAGCGGCTTCTGTGTCTAGGGGAGTTTCTGCGTCTATTGATGCTTCGGCAAGGCTCGTTCTGTCGGCAGTGGGTAAATTGGAGAACCCCAAAATGAAAGCAAAGAGAGGCAGGGTCGCGATCGCCAGTAAGGTAACTTTTGGGTGAGCACGATTGCTTTTCCACCATCCAATACAGGATTCCAGAAGATTAGACCAACGGAACGGCATCATGGGGATTTAGTTTTTAGCGTGTTGCTGCTAGATCTAGCTGATTTACGGGAAAATGTCAGGTTTTGTAGACAACATCAGCACCCAAATCTTATAAAAACCTTTAGAATTCAATCCCAAGCCATCTGGAATGATGACACGGATCTAAGATAATCAAGCAACTCTTGAGAGACTCGTTTCTTTATCACATAACGCACTCTGCAACAGCGTATCCTGATCAATATTCGAGTTCTCTGATTTTTGTGACAGTTATTAACATACTTGATAGGTTGCCTACCCTGGGGATAGAATTAATTCGGTATATATCACTACTAAAACTAGCCTTTTAAGTTTCAAATCGATACAATCATTCATATATAAAGTTTAATTTCTTAACCAATAGACTTTTAGCCACAACGGATCGAGGGTGAATCATGCTTCAATCTATTCAATACTCTATGGATCTCATCAGAGATGAGGCTCGCCACCTCGTTCAAGAGGGGGTTATAAGTCGCCAGCAACCCATTTACGCGCTCTGCAAATATATTCCTGCTCGTGAATGGGCATATGTAGAGTGTGAATTAGAGAAAAGTAATTTTCTGTTGAGAGACAGAGTCGGCGATCTGCTCGGACGCGAAGAGTGGGATAACGATTAAGAATCGCGAATTGATTAAGGTGTAATTCCTGGCGTAGGGGCGTAGCATTTGGTCAAAAGCCCTTGCCATTGTTTCAGAACCCTCTGCCGAATGCCGCGCCCGTACATGGGGTTGCCGTTTTTCAGGTTATTTAATTCGCGTTCCTAAGTACAACTCGTCGTCAATAAGGGTGGGAATTTGGGGTGTAGGGGTGGAACCCCACACCCCCCTGGTTTTATTTCCAAACCCTATCTATGAATAGCAGTACTAAGCACCTGGCGAATGAATTCGCGGCTATCAGAGCCAGGTTCACCTGCGCGGACTGCGGAAAATCAAGATTTGCCGAACCAATGCCAATCGGCCTTGCTCTTGTAGTCTTCGGTTGAGGCTCACGCTGGAGTCTGCCGTTTCAACCGCCACAATCCCTATCCCGACTTCGGGCTAGCTGAATTTAGAACCACCCAAAGTGGTGCAATCCCTCCAAAATGCCACCAGCGCATCGGGCGTTGGCGAGATAATGGTGGGGTTTGGGATTGGATTTGTGCCATTGGAGTAATTCGGGCATAGCGTTGCCGACGATGATGCCACGCTCATCGCCCATACTAAACAAAGCACGGTCGTTTCCAGAATCTCCGCAAACAACCGTCTGAGCTGGACTTAATTGCCATTTCTCCCTTAAAAAAGTCATGGCTAATCCCTTGTCGGCTTGCGTCGGCAAGATGTCCAAATCTTGACCGCCACTGTAGATCAACTTAATGTTGAGATCCTGTACCTTAAGACTGGTTTCGAGTTGCGGAATCACATCTGCTGCGATCGCCTCTTCTAAATAAAAGCTCACCTTAAAGGCTCCCTGCTCGGAGTCTGGTTGGGGCACGAGATCAGCAAAATGAGCCGCGATCGCCACAACCTTGTCCCGATCCCATTGGGTAGCGAGTCGATCTGCCCAGCTAGCATCGGAGGTAGAGTGGTCTTCGTAGTAAATCGCTGTACCCACTCCGGTCACTAAGGCATCTGGGGTTAAAAGCGTCTGCTCGGAACACAGTTGTCGATAAGAAGTGGGCGATCGCCCCGTTGAGTAGACAATCTTGGTTCCAAATTGCTCTCGATGCCACGTCAATCGCTGGTTTAACTCCACCAACGCCGCCTCATCCCCTACGAGGGTGTTATCTAAATCGGTCACCAGCAAAAACTGCGCCACAATCGCTATCTCCCTCGTCTCAACCCAGTCAATTGTCAATCGTCGTTGGTCATTGGTCAATTGTTACGCCACTGTATTTTTCCTCTTTTCTTTATAAAATTCCTCAAGAA
Source organism: Oscillatoria sp. FACHB-1407 (assembly GCF_014697545.1). Taxonomy (GTDB): domain Bacteria; phylum Cyanobacteriota; class Cyanobacteriia; order Elainellales; family Elainellaceae; genus FACHB-1407. Next base: position 162,548 of record NZ_JACJSA010000018.1, read on the forward strand.
GATAGGGAACGAAACGTGGGATCAGACAGTTCAATAGGGTAGAAGCCAAACGTTTTGTTTTGGGGGGTCCATGTTTGAACTGATCTATGCGGTTGTCGAGAGTGACGAGAAAGCTGATCTGCGGCAGTTTTTGCGAGGGTTGCGCCAGCAGGACAAGCAGTATTTATTGCGCAACGATATTGTGATTACGTTTATCGAGTATTGCGCTAATCAGCAGAAACCAGAGGCATTTCAGCGATCGTCTAACCTGGGAAAGCTGATTTTTTATACACAGGAAATTATTTTAGACGAGAGCAGTTTTTGTATCGTCATTCGTCCTGAAATTGCCCGATCGCAAGCCTTTCGAGTGACTGAAGATTTGGCGGTTGAGCCATTGACTATTCAGGAATTGCTGGAAACCCGCGATCGCCACGTCAAGCGATCGCACCCCAACGAAGGCGGCATCCTGCAAATCGACTTGCAACCGTTTTACGACTATTCCCCACTGATCCGAGATCCGAAAAACATCGGCAAAGGAGTGCAATTTCTCAACCGCTATCTGTCCAGTAAGTTGTCAGATTCTCAGCAATGGCTAGAGACGCTCTACAAATTTCTTAGCCTGCATCGCTATGACGGTAGCCAACTGCTCATCAACGAGCGCATCACGACACAACAGGAACTCTCGGCGCGAGTTAAACGGGCGTTAACCATGGTGGGCGATCGCCCCAACCATGAACCCTACACCAACTTCCGCTTTGACCTTCAATCCATTGGTTTTGAGCCGGGATGGGGCAACACTGCCGAGCGAGTGCGGGAGACGTTAGAACTGTTGGACTCCCTGATTGACTCGCCCGACCCACAAACTTTGGAAGCGTTTCTGTCCCGCATTCCTATGATTTTCCGGATTGTCCTGGTGTCACCCCACGGATGGTTTGGGCAGGAGGGTGTGTTGGGCAGACCCGACACAGGCGGACAGGTAGTGTATGTGCTGGATCAGGCGAAAAGCCTTGAGAAGCAGATGCAGGAGGATGTTGAGCTATCGGGTTTAAGCGTTCTCAAAGTTCAGCCCAAGGTGATCATTCTGACCCGCTTGATTCCCAATAGCGACGGCACCCGTTGCAACCAACCCCTGGAAAAGGTCTACGGTACTGACAACGCCTGGATTTTGCGCGTGCCCTTCCGAGAATTTAACTCCAAAGTGACGCAAAACTGGATCTCCCGATTTGAGATCTGGCCCTATGTCGAGAGTTACGCGATCGACGCTGAAAAGGCACTCCTGGCAGAGTTTCAAGCCCGCCCTGACTTGATTGTCGGCAACTACTCGGATGGCAATCTTGTGGCGTTTTTGTTAGCCCGTCGTCTCAAGGTGACGCAATGCATTATTGCTCACGCTTTAGAAAAGTCTAAGTACCTGTTCAGCAACCTCTACTGGCACGAGTTAGAGGACAAATATCACTTCTCGCTGCAATTCACCGCCGACTTGATTGCGATGAATGCTTCTAATTTCATTATCAGCAGTACCTACCAAGAGATTGTGGGCACGACTGATAGCGTCGGGCAATACGAGTCCTATCAGGCTTTTACCATGCCAGAGCTATACCATGTTGTGCATGGGGTCGAGCTGTTTAGCCCCAAATTTAACGTGGTGCCTCCGGGAGTCAACGAAACCTATTTCTTTCCCTATACCAATACTCAAGAGCGTTTGTCAGGCGAACGGCAGCGGTTAGAGGCTCTCCTGTTTACAGACGATGATCCTGACCAAATTTTCGGCAAGTTAGACGATCCCAGCAAACGCCCGCTCTTCTCCATGGCACGGCTCGATCGCATCAAAAACTTGACCGGCTTAGCCGAGTGCTTTGGCAAGAGTAAAGACCTACAAGAGCAGTGCAACCTGATTCTGATTGCTGGCAAGCTTCGCACCGAGGACACCGCTGATCATGAAGAAGCAAGCGAGATTGAAAAGCTCTATCACATCATTGAGCAATACAATCTGTACGGCAAAATTCGCTGGCTAGGAGTGCGGCTCTCCAAGACTGATTCCGGCGAGATTTACCGAATTATTGGCGATCGCCAGGGGGTCTTCGTTCAACCTGCTCTGTTTGAAGCATTCGGTTTAACGGTTCTAGAAGCAATGATCACCGGGTTGCCCACTTTTGCCACTCGCTTTGGCGGACCCTTAGAAATCATTCAAGACGGGGTAAACGGCTTCTACATCAACCCCACTCAACCGGAGGAGATGGCAACGATCATTCTCAACTTCATCACCAAATGCGAGGCAAACCCTGATTACTGGTCTACGATTTCACAACGGGCGATCGACCGAGTGTATAGCACTTACACCTGGAAAATTCACACCACCCGCCTACTCTCGTTAGCCCGCATTTACGGCTTCTGGAACTACACCTCCCAGGAAAACCGGGAAGACATGCTGCGCTATCTAGAGTCATTGTTTTATTTGCTCTACAAACCCAGAGCAAAACAGCTACTAGAACAACACATGCAGCGATAAAACGAAAGAGAGGAAAGGGAAGAGCAAAAAATGAAGGATGAAGGGTAGTGCTATTTGAGTAAGGATAGAGATTCAACGAGGCAGGATGAGAGAGTGAGATGGTTGGTATAGCCGTAGCCCCATCCAATGGGGCGGAGGCGAGTCAGAAAGCTCCCTAGAATCAGGGTTTGAGTCATAACCTTTGTCCTGAGTTTGCTGACCCAAGCTATATTTCGCACCCTCCCACGCTCTCACCACCTCTCTTGCTTTAGCCTTTATCTCTCATTCTTACCCTTCATCCCTCATCCTTCCCTTAAGGAATTGGCGTGGAGCGCAACAACCGCTCTACAATGCCTCGTGCCCGTCGCCCTCCCGCCGGAATCAGGCGATGCGACAACACATGGGGAGCCAAAAACTTCACATCATCTGGAATGGCATAATCCCTTCCCTCCAGAAAAGCGAGGGCTTGAATTGCCCGCTGTAATGCCACCGATCCCCGTGGGCTGACCCCTAAAATAATTTCTTCGTCCTGACGAGTCGCCCGAATCAAATCGAGAATGTATTGCTGCAACGGCCGTTCTACCCGCACCTGAGCACAAAGGCGACGCAACTCTACTACATCTGCCAGAGACAGGGTGGGTTTGAGTTCATCCACCGATGTACCCTGCTGTAATCGCTGCAACATCTGCAATTCTTCTGTTTCAGTGGGATACCCCAGGCTCAACGACAGCGCAAAGCGATCCATCTGTGCCTCAGGCAGGGGAAAGGTTCCCTGATACTCCACTGGGTTTTGCGTGGCGATGACAAAAAAGGGACTGGGAACCAGTCGAGACACCCCATCCACGGTGACCTGGTGTTCCTCCATCACCTCTAGCAGAGCAGATTGGGTGCGGGGAGTTGCCCGATTAATTTCGTCTGCCAGCAACACATTGGCGAAGACAGGACCAGGCGAAAATTCAAACTCACCTGTACGAGGATTCCAGATGTTGGTGCCTGTAACATCCGTTGGCAGCAAATCGGGGGTGCATTGAATCCGCTGAAATTGCCCATCAATCGAACGAGCCAGCGATTTTGCTAATAAGGTTTTGCCGACACCGGGCACATCTTCTAACAGAGCGTGACCACCGGATAATAGAGCTACTAATACCAATCGAATTGCCTCAGCCTTACCCACAATCGTGCGTCCCAGATTTTGGGTGAGCTGTTCAATGCTGTCTCTCATAGTTTTTAGAATTTTGTGTGTAACCCAGCCCTGTGTAATGAGCTTCGTGACCTGACTCCCCTTTCCCCTACTCTAACTTAGGGCAATGGGGTAATAGCCAGGAGCGATCGCGCCATCTCGCAGTCTGCCTGGATTTGAGCCTTTAATGCGTCTAGCGAAGCAAATTTTTGTTCAGGACGAATAAACTTTTCCAGGCTCACCGTCAAGGTTTGCCCGTACAGATCGCCTGACCAATCCAACAGGTGAACTTCGATCGTTTGCTTCACCCCATCAACAGTGGGGCGATTGCCAATATTCATCACGCCTGCTACAGAGCCCCCGGACGGAGTGAGGGCTGATCCCGACACTCGCACGGAATACACCCCCCGATGCGGCAAAAATTTCTCAGTTGGCAGCTTGAGATTAGCAGTCGGAAACCCCAGTAGACGACCCAGTTGTTGTCCGTGGACAACTTCACCCATGAGGGTATAGGGGCGACCTAACAAATGATTAGCCTGCGCCAGATCACCCGATTGTAGGGCCTGGCGAATCGCAGAACTGCTGATGCGCTCTCCGTTGGAGGTGTGCAGTGGGATGATTTGAACGGCTACACCATAGGCAGCAGCGATCGCCTTCAGGTCTTCCGTCGTACCCGATCGCTTGCAGCCAAACCGAAAATCTTGACCGACGCTGATTTCCTGCACTCTTAGCCGCTGCACCAAAATGATTTCTACAAAATCTTGAGCTGACATCTCTGCCAGGGTTTGATCAAACGGCAACAGAACCAGTTGTTGCACCCCCATGTCCCGCAGACATACCACTTTTTCGTCAAGGGGGGTTAACAGTTGGCGTTGTTGCCCCGTGAAAAACTCTTGCGGATGGGGACGAAAGGTTAAGACGGTGGAGTGAGGTTGCTGGACGCCAGGAGCGATCGCCTCATCCACAGAACCGCCATGCAACGCTCCATTTCGATACCCATTTGGCTTCACCCCCAACTCGACAACGGCAGGTGAATCTAAAATCGGCTCAATAACACGTCGATGCCCCCGATGAACTCCGTCAAAGTTTCCCAGGGCAACCCGTGTTGGAATGCGAACAGTGTCTAAAGAGGAAGTAATCCACACGCTTTACATTCTGACACAAAACAGGGTTGACACGATACAGAGCCGACACAAAACCAGGGAAAGTTTTGACAAGCCACATCAAATTTGGGATCAGGCTGACAATTTTGCCTCAGATGCCTCTTCGGCAGGGACGTTAGTAGGCGAGGCGAGTAGATCAATCTCTAACCCCTCCCAGGCGACCACACTATTGGGGAATGCCTCAGCTGTGTTCTCCTGAATCTGATCCATAAAGGCATCGCTGTGGAGTGGGTCATGGTGGAAGATCACCAACTTTTTAACGTTGGCTGCCTTTGCGACTTTGACCGCTTCTTGCCAGGTCGAATGCCCCCAACCGACTTTGCTCGACTTCTCAGAATAGTATTCTTCGTCTGTGTAGGTCGCATCATAAATCATCAAGTCAGCCTCACGCGCTAACCAGAGGACGTGCTCATCGAGGCGATCGGTAAAGTGTTCGGTGTCGGTCACGTAGGCAACGGCGTGCCCATTCCAATTCACCCGATAGCCAACCGCTTCACCTGGGTGATTGAGCAGGGCATTTTCGACCTGGATATCGCCAATTTTAACCGTCTCACCAATATCAATGTCACAGAAAGTCAGGTCTGCGCCCATGATCTGGAGAGGAACCGGGAAGTTGGGATGGAGCATCTGGTCGTTCAACCGTTGCTCGATCGTGGAACCATTCGGGGCGATCGCCCCATAAATCTTGAACTTGTTGCCCTTAATGAAGGCAGGCACAAAGAATGGAAAACCTTGAATGTGATCCCAATGGGAGTGGGTAAAGAACAGGTGCCCTTCTATAGGTAGTTCTCGCATGAGTGCCTGTCCGAGAACACGCAGCCCCGTTCCACCATCAAAAATCAGCCGATGACCAGCGACCTGCATCTCGATACAGGATGTATTGCCGCCATACCGCACTGTTTCAGGTCCAGGACATGCAATACTGCCTCTGACACCCCAAAAGCGAACTGTGAACTGGTTTTGCATCTTAGACATGAATGTTCCCTACCGGACTCGGTCGAGTCTTAAAAGATGAGCCTTGCTCCCAAGCGTTGATTAGCCTAGATCTTAATCTACTTACAATCTGGCAAGCATTGTCTCAGGAATACAGCCTCCGTTGCAGATTGGTAGAAATCTTTACAGGGCACCCTTCTCAATCAAACTTCCACACAAAGTGGGCAGATACGAAACCTCAACTAAAAAGCTTTAGTGAAGGCATATAAGCAACATTGCATCAAACAACATTGCGTGATTTAGCTCCAGTCTAGACTGTTCCTACCTATAGAAACATCCCAAGTCAGAGCAATTCCTATCAAATTTAACGCTATTTAAAAAAAATCGGTTGCCAATTCTGCAATTTTGCCAGCCCTGAAATGGAAGTCAAGTTATATTGCAACGGTGTAACAGTGATGTAGTTCTGCCGAATTGCTTGTACATCTGTCATCGTGCTGCTGATCCATTCTAAATCAACTCTTGAGGCAGTGGCTCCAAACGGAGACAAAACATCTGGATCTGATTCATCCACATCTTCGAGTACCTCACCTGCCAACCAATAATAAGTCTTCCCCCTGGGGTCAATCCGCTTTTCAAACATATCAAAGTAACGACGAACACCCTGGCGAGTCACCATCACTCCGGCAATTTGCTCAGAACTAACGGCTGGAATGTTAACGTTTAGCAACATTAGCTGGGGCAGAGGAGCTTTTTCAATCTGCTGTACCAGGCTACGAGCAAACTCAGCCGCAGGTTGAAAGGTCCGACTGGAAAAACTGGTCAGGCTAAAGGCAATCCCCGGAATGCCTTCAATCACTCCCTCCATCGCGGCGGACACCGTACCCGAATAAAGCACATCCGTTCCCAGGTTAGAGCCATGGTTAATGCCCGACAGAACCAGATCGGGCGGGCTTTCTAACAAGGCTCCGAGGGCAAGCTTGACACAATCAGATGGAGTTCCAGAACACGCCCAGGCATGAATGCTGGAGTGAAACGCCGATTCAACTCGTTCAGCTCGAATGGGATCGTGGAGGGTTAAGCCGTGTCCCGTTGCCGATCGCTCCCGATCAGGGCAGACTACTGTGACCTGATGCCCTGCCTCCGCCAGAGTGTTTGCCAGTGTGCGAATGCCTAATGCGAAGATGCCGTCATCGTTACTAATTAGAAGATTCATGCCATTACCAGAACGAGTTGTAAGTCAGTTCCAGTTTAAAAGGAAGCGGGAGAAGGACGCTCTAACCCATCCATGACTGAAGTGAAGCGTCTGCGGTTTCGACTGCCCCAATTTTGATCCAATTCAGGTAAGTTTTCAGGTTCCTCTTTTTATCCTTTATCCTTCATCCCTCATTCCTCTTTTTCCTCTCCTCCTTATTTTTTTCCTTTTCCGGCTTCTGCTATGCTTGACCCTTGAACTCTCCTCACACTCGGTTTATGCGCTACAAGCTTGGCTGGGCAAGCCGTTTTGGTGTTGCTCTACTGATGGGAATTCTGACGTTTAGCTTGGTGGTGACTACGGCTCCCACTCAGATTCAGGGAGCGATCGCCCAGGCAACCGCAGCAGCCCGACAACAACAACGAGAGCAGCAGGTGCGGCAGGTACGCCCCGAAACTTACGACCTGAGCCGCTATCCCGTCACCGATGCTAATGAGCGACACTGGCGAAATGTGCTGTGGACAACGGGAGTCGTTGAACCGCAGGAACCGTATGTGGCAGAGGCGATCGCCCAAATTGTCTCACTCACAGCTCGGTCAGGTCTGTCTCGTCCTCAACAGCGAACCGTTGAGATGGCAATGCAGATCGCGACCCAACTCTATTTCAGCAATCCCACAGGTTATGCGGCGATTGGGCAACAGTTTCTTCAAACGGTGGAGCGTAGCCCCAACCCCGAATGGTCAGCTATGGCACTCTCAGCCCTTGTCAAAACCGGGCTTGATCCCCAACAACGGCAACGATTGGGCGACCGCTTGCGACAACGCTTTCCCCAGTGGAATCAGGACATTTATCTGTTTACGACGCTGCGCGATCTGGCTCTGTTGCAGCAGACACCCACAACTCCCCCTCTGGGCGATCTACTGAAATGGACAATCGCCCCTAACCAGGTGCATCTCTATGTGATTTGCCGACCCGACCGGGGAGTGTTGTGTCAGACGGTGGTGAAGGATGGTAACGGTCAATTCTTGCGGGAGAATGGGCAACTCTGGTCGATTCCTCTGTTGTTGCGATCGCTGCATGAGTTGTCCTGGAACTTTACCCGTGGGCAGACTCCTCAGGGGATCTATCGCATTGAGGGCGTTCGACCTGCCAATATGGAGACATTTAGAGCGTATGGGGCTTACGACCTGGTGAAGCTGTTTGCCCCCTATGAAGAGGGAGTGCGGGAGTTTGTACCGGGTCGCCCCGGTCAACTGCCTGCAACGTTGACAGCCTATCAAGCATTGCTGCCGCCCTCCTGGCGCAATTACTTCCCGATTCAACAGAGTTATTGGGCAGGCAAAGCAGGCCGGGGGCTGTTCCGGATTCACGGAAGTGGCGAAGATCCGGGCTTCTTTACCAATAACAACCGCTATCCTAAGAGCTTAGGTTGGAATCCGGCGATCGGTTGTCTGTCTGCATTGGAGCTTTATGACGACACAGGACGACTGCAACAGGCGGATATGCCACCCATTCTCAATGCCCTGACTCGATTGGGGGGGCGATCGTTCACAGGCTACCTCACCGTGGTCGAAGTGCCTGGGGCAGATACCCCTGTTTCCATCGCCGAGATTGAAGCTGCAATCAACTCGTGACTTCTGCCCCAGCAACCATCAAGACAATTGGCAGAAGAGCTAGGTAATGTGAATTCGGGATCAGAACTTTGGCGGTTGAAACCGCCGCTATCGAAACAGAATCGATCGGCGTTGGTTCGTCTAACCCTTGATTTTCGGTTGTCTACGCTGGCAGACTTAGCTCCGGTAGCCGCAAATTCGTTTGCCAGAGGCTTAAACCAAACTAACGTCAGGTCGCAAAACCGTTGTCTAATACAACCTCGATCAATGCATCTAGACTGTCTTCAATCAAATGTTGAAGTTCAAAATCATGGTCGGGCAGATTAGCAAAAAATGTTTTGAGTTCGGCAGATTCATCCGCTGTTAAATTGGCAAATTTGGCTCTAAGCCTTAAAGGGATATTCATAGGGTTAAGGCTCTATAGCTGTTTCAGGGAGATGAGTTTTCAGGGATGGCCTTGGTAGGATAGCAGAAAGACTGTTGGGATAGGGTGCAATGAGTATTAACTTAAGTAC